>JAYRRZ010000026.1:0-1426 GCA_041909865.1 Candidatus Altimarinota bacterium
CTCGTAAGATTCGGTGGAATGTATTCTAGATTCGAGAGAGAACGATACCGACTGACAAATCGGAGAAGGCTCGTATCATCATAAAAAACACTTGTCTGAATCGGTCGCGAAAGTTTCTGAAAATAACTTTGAGGAGGAGTGTATGCTTTTGATATTTCTTGGGGAGTTTGTGGTGGCGTCATCTCTTTCCCACTTCCGATAAATCCAGAAATATCTGTTTGCAGAATAAAAGAGCCAGAAAGAGTCGGAGGACTTTTCCAGATGAGAAATCCGTCATTCAATTCTCGTGCAAATACCGAGACAATTGAAAAAATAAAAACTATGAAGGCGATTGAATATTTGAACATGACGTAATTAGATAATCCTCTTTTTGATAAACATATAGGTGATATAGGCGAAGAGAATCGTTACGAATGAGAGGGAGGACCATACTACCATATCGGGAAAATGTCATTCTTCTATATTCATTCCGAAAAAACTCGTAATCAGAGTAAGTGGGAGCAAAAAGGCAGAAAATATCGTGAGATATCTGATTGTTGAGTTCGTTTCGAGTTCGAAGATACTCTTCAGGGTATCTTCCATAGAGTCGATATTTTCTTGAAGGAGTTGGATTTCCGAGAAAATCTTATCGAGTTTATCTTCGAGATTCTCATAGTAGAGCTCTACTTCATCGGAGAATCGTTCTTTCATGCGGATTTCTATCATTTTGAGTACTGCAATCTGGGGCTTCATCATGTGTTTGAGGGTGATGATGTTGCGTTTGCGAGTCATGATATCACGAATGGTTCGAGAACCTCGACTGACAAAAAGTTCCCGTTCAAGTGTCTTGAGATCTTTGGCAAATCGTTCCAACATACGCATGGTTTTGTCGAGGTATCCTTCGATGATTTCATAGAGGAGGAATCCAGGAGAAAGAGTTTCTTCAGCTTCTATCCTATCTTCGTATCTATCATAAATCCGCTTCATTGTCGTGGATTGATAGTAGCGAAAAGAGATAAGATACTCCTTTGAGATAAATATATTGAGTTCATTTTGAATATATCGCTCCGTATTTGGTTCGTATTTTGGAAAATGGAGCACGAGAAAAATATAGTCATCGTACGTATCGATACGAGCATACTGATTCGGTTCAATGACCGCATCTCGGTCGAGTTCGTGGAAGTCATGTTTCTCAAAGACGGCGTCGATTTCATCGAGGGGAGGATTGATGCGATCGAGCCAGATGCCATTGATAGTTCGAGTTTTTTTTACCATAAATTCAGGATTATCTTAAGTATGGATTTTGATCGTATTTTGATGCGAAAGACGCGGGACTTGAGTGCTTTTCGCCGCACTCGGCTCTCCGAGCTTTCGAAGTGACTTTGGTCACTTCTCATGAACCGCTCAGATTCAAGTCCTAGGGAGTGTATTGATATTATTTTGGTGC
>JAYRRZ010000027.1:0-23936 GCA_041909865.1 Candidatus Altimarinota bacterium
ACCATCGGTGGCAGTGAGGATGCGACCATAGGCCGTGGTGGTGAAAGAACCAGTACTGGTTTCTGAGTTGGTACCTCGGGTGAGGGTGGCAACTTGACCACCAGAATATGTATAGCGGGTGAGCTTGCCTTCGGGGGAGGTGATGGTGGAGAGGAGACCGTTGGAGAGGTAGGTAGAGTTGGTAGTGATGAGCGTGACGAATCCTGTGGCACTGGTGCTACTGGTGGTTTTAGTTGTGACATTCCCCTGTCCATCTCTGGTGTAGGTGATATTCTTTCCTGTTGGGAGCGTCTCACTGGTACGCTCATTGCGAGCATTGTAGATGTAACTCGTGATGATATCGTTCGCACTTCCTGTGGTGATATCTGCTCGCTCTGTTTTCATGAGGAGATTCCCACTGCCGTCATACGAGTAAAAATACCCATTGCCTCGTGGGCGAGTTTCCTTGGTGATGAGACCACTCGTGTTGTACTCATAGCTGTAGATCACCGAGCTGGTCTGACTCGGATTGTAGTACTTGATACTCGTGTTGTTCCCACTCGCATCATAGCTGTACTCTGTCTTGTGACCGAGACGGTCGATAACCGTGTTTTTGGTGATGGCACTTCCAGAGAGCGTGTAGGTATAGGTGAGAGTACCCGTTCCGTACTTCTGGGTTGCAACATGGTCACCTGTATCGTAAGTATTGGTAACGTAGACTTGCCCCTTGGCATCGATGAGGCGAGTGAGATTGTGAGCAAGTGTCCCACTCGAAGTCGTAGAATACTCGAATCCTATTGTTTTGGTTGCACCAGTTCCGTTCGTGAGAGTGATATTTTTGAGGTCGTAGAGATTCCCTGAGGCAGTGGCTCCAGTATAGTAGGCAAAGTCAGTCTTGCGACCAGAGAAGTCGGTTACGGTTCGGAGACGATTGTGGTCGTAGTAGGTATAGGACATCGTACGACCAAGTGTATCCGTCACTCCTGAGAGATAGCTGCCAGAGTAGGTAAAATTCAGAGCATTGCCATGGATGTCTCGTATCTGAGAGACACGATTGCTCGTGTTGAATGTCGTTGTATTCCCATCCTCATACTGGATAGCGTACGTACTACCACTCTGGATGAGCGTCGCACGGAGTCCATCATTGCGGAGGAATACACTACCACTCTTGATGAAACGGAAGGTTCCAAGTTGTCCATTGGAGTAGAGGACGTTGCCATTGGTCTCTCCGGAGAGATACTGATTATAGTTGTGATCCCAGTTGAATCCGAGAGGGCCGTTGTAGTCTACTTGATTCTTGTACTGGACCTTGAGCTCGTACGGCAGTCCTACCCCAGGGACACTCATGAGGGTATTGTCATAGGTGAACTCTCCGGTGGCGAGGTGGACAGGGTCTCAGAGATTGTTCGCCATTTTCTCGTTCACTCATGAATCTATCCCTTCGACAAGGCGTCGACTGTTGGAATTCCAGACAAAGTTATCTGCCCCAGAGTTGGGAAGAAAGGTGAGGTTCGGGTTCGCAGCAAAGAAGGAGTTCGTATAAGGATTGCTTGTATTGTTGGAAACCGTTGTCCCCGTTCCATCATTGTAGAGGTCTTGGATTTCAGAAGTGGAGAGAACTCGGTTATATATACGAATATCAGATAATTGTCATTTATAATATTCAGATGTAGATCACCCTATTCGTAAGAAATTACTATAATTTGTCCCAAATGTGTATCATGAAAAAGTATCTTTCAGTACTCCATTTGCATATACCCTCAGAACTCATCAAGAATCCACCGTTGCTGTAGCCATAATCCATTGCGATACTGGAGGTGTATAACTTCATCGATTCTGACTTGTCTTAGAGTGAAAGCTCAGGGTATTCCCTGTATCATGAAGGTAAAATATCCAGTTATGTCATGCTGGTCACCTGATGGTAACAAGATTCTCATAATAATTCCATCCTGCCCATTTCATCCATAAATTAACAGTTAACTCTTGACCACTTGATCGATTTAGTCCAATTGCTCAGGTATTTTCGATAATACTACCTGTACCATTGAAGCTCGCAACGAGCTTTCCATCTCATCTTCCACTATCCACCCATGTAACATTGGTAGGAACTCCATTATTTCCAACTCCGCTCGTATCATTCGCATTGCCATTGAGTTTCCATTCTCCGATGAGACCATTCGTCGGGACGGACATCGCCTGAAACGATCCAGAGAGGCTCTGGAGGATATTCTGATACTCGCTATATGAATATATCTGTACTCAACCTAGGTTAGCCCCAGAGAAGTCCATCGTATCTGGATAGAGACTATTCCCATAGATAATTCCACCTTGTTGAAATATCCCAGAATAGTATCTATAAGTACTATAGTCAATCGGTGGTGGTGGAGGATTGAGCAGTCCCGAAGCAGTGGCTCAACTCTGAGTCTCTCATGAAGATGTCGTTATTCCTGAACTGGTAACTACTCCTCATGAACCAAGGCCGAGTCATGGATGATGCTGGAGATTGGAGAGAATCTGCTCATAGGTGATACTTGGATTCTGTTCGAGCTCCCGAGCTACGAGACCGGCGATGATGGGTGCGGAGAATGAGGTTCCATTTTTGGTCGTATACCCACCAGCAAGGGTGGTAGTATACATATCCACTCATGGAGCAGTAATATCTACCAGAGTACCATAATTGGAAAATGATGTGCGAGACCCATCTTGCGCACTCGCCCCAACTGTGATAGCATCAGAACAAGCGGCAGGGAGTGTATTGGTGAGCTCTTGCCCAGCATTTCCTGCGGCAACGACCGTGATGGTTCCATTATTCCTCAGATTCGTGATGGCCTGACAGATTGGGCTCGCGTCAGGATCTCCTATGAGACCACCGAAACTCATATTCACCACAGGGATATGTTGTTCTCCAGCGTATGCGAGAGCCTCGAGGACATCGTATGTTGTCCCGAGACCATTCGCATCGAGTACCTTGAGGGCGATGAGATTGGCATTCGGATTGACTCCGAATACGCCCGCCCCATTGACCGCCGCTCCGAGCACTCAGACCACTTGTGTCCCATGACCATTGTCATCAATGGCTCCACTCGCTCCACTGATGAAGTCATAGGAAAGAGTAGTATTATAATTCTGTGCGAGATCGGCATGAGTCGCATCGATACCTGTATCGAGGATGCCAACTTTTACTCGTGTTGCTGGAGGTGTATCTGGGAAACTCTCTCATACTCAGAGCTTTTCAATCCACCAGAGTTGACTGATAGATTCGCCCGAGAAGTACTCAGGACTTGCAAGAGCCTCAACGAGTTCTGGTTGTACTACAGAGTATCCCTCGATCTCACCAGGAACTACCCCACTTTCCGCTTTTTGGAATTCTTGAGAGAATCGAGTTTCCCGAGCAGAGAGCCGTATACGGTAGAGATTTTCTCCGACCTTTTTTACCTCGGGAGCTATACTATTTCCAGAAGAAAATCTTGCTGTAACTTCCTCGAGACCTCCAGTTGATTCGATGATGAACCTGTAGGAATCAGATCACTTCATCGACTTTCGAGCCCTTTCGAGCTTATTTCCAGTATATTTCTGATTTAATTGAACATCGTCATGTTTCGTCTTTCGTTCATGCTTTTGTTGATCTTGATTCCGAGTCTCAGGATTCTGAGAAGGAGAATCCCCTTTCGCTTCAAGCGAAGCAGGAAACAAGGCATTCATCACAAAAACTACCAATAAAAACCGCGCGCACCATTTCTGAAGAGAAGGTATCATATATTGCGAGTATTTAGAAAAGTAGAAATCCCTTTTGGAATCAAGTATACGATTCCAAAAGGGGGAATCAAAGGAGAGTGAGATTTCCTCTTGACCAGAGAGAAAATCTTACTATCAGAAATACTATAAGCAAAGTTATAAATTTCTAGCACCCTATGAGCAAAAATGGCTTCGTCTTTTATAATAAGCGAATACTTTTTGCTTTACAATACTATATCTGTATACACAATATTAATACTATCTATATAGAAACATAGGGATCGGAATGCACCAGACTAATCGGGAATTATTTTCTGAAATCCCTTTACAAAACCGTGCAAATCCATACCATTTTCACCAATTATCCTATTCGTACTATGAACCTCGTCATCATGGCTGCGGGAGAGGGCTCCCGTATGCGCCCATTCACTGATACTACCCCCAAGCCACTCCTCAAAATCTGCGGAAAAACCCTCATAGAACATAATATCGAGTCTATCGTAGAGCACTTTGATGCGGTCTATATCATCGTAAAGTACAAAAAAGAGATGTTCGCTGAGTATTTTGGCGATAGCATCCTCGGGAAACCAGTACACTACATCGATCAGATAGAGCAACCAGGAACTGGAGCAGCCATCCTCTCGCTCAAGGGAAAAATAACTGGAGAATTCGTCGTGATATCCTGAGACGACCTCTATGATGCGTCTGACATCATGAGTCTCGCGAAACTCGCTGGATATGGTACCCTCTGCAAGCAAGTAGCCAATCCGAGTGACTTCGGGATTTTCTCTGTGGACGCAAGCGGCAAGGCTACGGGGATCATCGAGAAACCTCTTGACCAAAATGTGGGGAATCTCGCGAGCATCGGGAATCACAAGTTCGATGACCGGATTTTCGCTGACCTCGAGAAGCTCCCACTCTCTCCGCGCTGAGAACTCGAGATCACTGATCTCATCTCCCAGTATATCCACGAGGGTCGGTACCATGTTGTTGAGGCCCTCGGGCGTTGGATTACTATCGGGTATCCATGGGATCTCCTCCGTGCCAATGATGCCATCATCGGAAACTATACCAAGAAACTCATCAACAACGGTGGAGACATCGAGGAAAATGTGACTATAAAATGAAATATCACACTCGAAGAGTGAGCTATCATCAAGAGTGGAACCTATATCGAGGGAAATGTCTATATTGGGAAAAATGCCACCGTCGGTCCAAATACGTTTATCCGAGGCAATACCAATATCGGAGCCAATTCCAAAGTTGGATCATTTGTCGAACTCAAAAACTCATATGTTGGAGAATCATCCTCGATTCCGCACCTTTCCTATATCGGGGACTCCATCATCGGGAACCATGTCAATATCGGTGGTGGCTCCAAGGTAGCCAATCTCCGCCATGATGGAGGCAATATCAAGGCAAAATCCAAAGACACCATTGTTGATACTGGTATGCGCAAGCTCGGGGCTATCATCGGTGACCACGCCCATCTCGGTATCGGAACTCTCATCTATCCTGGACGGCTCATCCCAACTCTTGGTACTACGCTCCCAGGAGAAATCGTGAAATAACACCGTTCTGAGACTTTATTCTTAGCCTTTATCCAAACTATGTGGAATCCATTCAAAAAAGAAACCCTGTGGGAATCTCTCGGACACAAACTGCATCGAGAACATAGTAACAAAAAAAGGGTTCTCATTATGACACTATGATGAGGAATACTTCTTCTTGGAGGAATTGTCTTTGTTATGAATCCAGAAGCTCCTCAAGAAAAACCACCTATTGATGAAGTTGTCATCCAGGTTTCATGAGAAGTCCAGCCAGAGCCAGACGTTGTTGACCCAAAAAAACCACAAGCCTGAGAAATTTGTATACGACGTCCGGATGTTTTTATTTTTCGCTACCAGTTCGCAGACAAGGTGGATGATATGAGAGCTATCGAGCTCCAACTCGGTACTATTCATCAGCTTGCAAAACAGTGATCCATCGCTCTCATCGATGAGAAAAAACTCCAGACCAGCCTCGATCGTGATTGCTTTCCATGAAACCCACTCTGGGTAATCTCACTCCCTATGATTGACGATTCTTTCACGAAGTTCTCAGAGAAATATAGTATTCCTTTTTATACAGAAAAAACTGGAAGCGGTGCGGGTATTGACTGGAAGACATTCACTGGACTCACGACTCAAGAACATATACTCACAGAATCTACCACCCCAGAGACTATCAAGGAAATCCTGAGAAAATATCTCGAAATCGAGAGTGGATGACTTTTCAAGAATCTTCCATAAACCATGTTTTCCTCTCATATAAAACATCTGAAGAGAGGAATCTTGGTACTGTTTTTACTTTCTCTCGTATTGTATGGGTATATTTTTCTGAATATATCATGAGTACCTGCTCAGAGTACACTCTCAAGTGAGTCCACGATTCCAAAAATACCTGAAAAAATCTGTATCCAGCATCCAGAGATATCATTTTTTATGTATCACTATATCCGCGACGACGACCAAAAAGATGCCTTAACCACGCATGAACTCTCTATTCCACCCGGAGTCTTCCGCGAGCAGCTTGCCTACATCCGTAGTCTCGCACAGAACAAGAGTATCACCCTCATGAATGGAGATGACTTCCTGAAGAGTTTCGAATCAAGGTGTTTCCCTGAGAAGCGTATCTGGATATTTACCAGTGATGATGGCTGGCAGGATACCTACACCGACCTCGTACCTATTGCACGCGAATACAATGTTCCGTTCTTTCTCGGTATTATCGTCAATCGTATCGGAAAATCAGGATTTGTCTCGTCGGGAGAGGTACAAGAGATAGCGAGCAATCCCCTCTTCACTATCAGCTCACACTCGATGAATCACCACGATGAATCCAAGATGTCAGCAGAAAACGAGCACTATGAGATGTGTCAGTCAAAAACTGAACTCGAGAAACTCATACAAAAGCCTGTTACTACCTATATCTATCCCGCTGGCAAGATGAATACTGGTGCTATCACGAGCAATCTCCGTGACTGTGGCTACACTCTCGCCTGGACAACCAGTCGCGGTAAAGACTGGAACTGGCAGAATCCAACTCCAGATGAGATCAATCGTATCCGAGTCAATCATGATGCGGGAGTTGACCTCTTCAAGAAAATCCTCAGGAAGGGATTACTTCATGAGGAGACGATTATGCAAAATTTCTAGGAGCATCTCTCCAAGAGTTGGCATATCTTCTCTGTAGCGATTGCCGAGATACTCCATCGTCGCCTCGATACCAAATACCCTGAGGAACTCTTGCTGGTTAGTGATATCTATCTTCACTTCCTCATCTCTGAGTATATCAGCGAGCCCATCGAGATTGTGTCAGAAGTCTCTCCCAAGTTCCTGTTCAAAAAGCGAAAAAAGTGCATGAATATCGTGCACTTTTTTGGTGTTGATGTAGATATGTTTGCTCATATAGTATGTATATAAAAATGCTCATACGAATATTTCCTGATTCCTCTGGCGCATCTCCTTGGATATATTCATACTGTTCCTTCCACAGAAACATGAAGAAGTTGCTCTGGAAGCGTCATCGGGGATTACGTAAAAAAAGGAATACACTCGGTAATTTCTTGTACTGTTTGCTTGTTGTCTTGAAACTGAATTGGATGATAGCCAATTTCTCATGACGTGGAAAGCGATTTTGATGTATCATCAACAAAAATAGCCTCATCTGGACTGACTCAAAGTTCCGAAAAAAGAGTAAGAAAGGCTTCTTTTTGTGGCTTCTGAAAACCAATATCTCCAGAAAGAATAATAACATCAAATATATCATACCACCCGTATATTTTGATACGTTCCCTCATAATTGATGTGGCATTACTCAAGATTCAGATTTTGATGCCTGCCTGCTTGAGTCTACACGCAAAGTCAATAAGTTCTTGATTTTGTATTCGAGACATTTCACTTTGTTGCACTTTTTCTCGTATCTTATTTCCAATATTATCTTTGTTGGTATCAACAAAGTGGCTTGCTACTTCTACCAAATACTCTGCATAGTTCATATTATGCACATTTACTCGATGATTATGCTGAAAGTAATACTCACGAAAATTTTGAACCGAAATCCCCGCGATATTCGCAATAGTTTCGAAATTTGCCGTGACCCCGTAGAGTTCAAGCACCCCTCATATGTCAAATCATATCGCACGATACATAAAGTGGCTAACCATATATAAAAATTCTGAACAAGTATACAAAAATTTGCTTTTTTTCAAATCCGATTATACTGCGTCAGTCCAATTGTATCAGCCGCTCCAAACGAGCTGGCAGATACACACACGTGAAATTGTGGGAGCTTCCCTTCCCTATCTGGTCAATAGAGAAATAGAAGCGCTTGGACCAATTTATTTTCTTCACGTTTTTTATCATGTCTACAACACACGGAAAAAAGTTCAATCAGGCGGCAAGCCTCGTTGAAAAAGATCGTCTCTATTCTCTCGATGAGGCAGTGGATCTCCTCGAAAGAACCAACACAGTGAAGTTCGATCCTACTATCGAGATTCACTTTAACCTCGCCATCGATCCACGTCAAGCAGATCAGATGGTTCGTTCTACTCTCTCTCTTCCTCATGGAACTGGTAAGACCAAGCGTATTGGTGCCTTCACTGACATCGGAAATGAGGCAGAACTCAAGGCGGCAGGAGTGACTATTGCTGGTGGTGACGACCTCATCGACCTCGTTCTCCAGGGAAAAATCGAATTCGATATCGCTATCGCGACTCCTGGTATGATGAAGAAGATGGGTAAGGTTGCGAAGGTTCTCGGTCCAAAGGGTCTCATGCCAAATCCAAAGGCTGGAACCGTTGGTGAGGATCTCCTCGCTATCACGAAGGAACTCATGGCTGGACGTTTTGAGTTCAAGAATGACAAGCAAGGAAATATTCACTCTATCGTCGGAAAGCTTTCATTCGGAAATGCAAAGCTCAAGGATAATATCGAGTTCTTCGTAAAGACGATGAAATCTTCTCGCCCTGCTGGTGTGAAGGGGAGCGCGGTATTTATCCAAACTATCTTCGTATGTAATGCTATGGGTCCTGGTATCCGCCTCGATATGAACAATATCTAATCCGTCTTACGTTTAAATAATCCCCTTTCAGAAATGAGAGGGGATTTTGATGCTAGACTACTCTGTGATATCTTACTAATTCGCGCATCCAGCAAGTGCTTGAGTCCCAAGAGATCATGAAGCAGAATAGCCGTAAATCGTATCACTCATACCATCACTACATGCTCCTGGAGTAAGCGTAAGATTGATGACACTTCCTGAAGCAATTGGTGTTGCCACTACGATAATCTGACTACCTGAATTTGTTTGCGTACTCGTATAGAACCATTCATCAACTCCTGAAACTCCTGGTGAAGAGTATTTTGCCCCCGTAGCCGTTTGTTCAAATGCCCAAAATGGCTCCGTCCCTCGAGCAATAAAAGGAGTCAATACCAGCGCTACCGGTTGTATTTCTGCAGTTTGTGTCTTCTCTACTGGAATGACCGTTTCCAGCGATGTAGTAGTCTGACTAACACAACCAGAAAGGAGAAAAACAAGCATGCCTCAAACCAAAAATATTTTGTTCATACAAAAAATAATACAATATATCTAATTCAGATTATACTCTCTATTTCTTATTGTCAATATTAATACCCCTACCTCCCCTCCCCTTAAACGCCGACAACAGCGTAATCTCATCCGCATACTCGATACGTCCTGAATGAGAGAGTCACTTCGAGAGGCGGGTGATTTTTATATCTCATTGATGACCTCATAACTGAGATTCGTATTTCCCACCCATGCAAATCCAACAATATTCTCAACTCCGCGAGCATGGAGTTTCTGAGCAGTTTCATAGAGAGTCGCGCCAGAACCCACAAAATCATCGATAAGCAGAATCTTCTGTATTCATTCCAGATTAGCATCGATATAAATGGTCTCACGCGCATTCTGTACGCGTTCCGCGCGAGACTTGAGTGACTTCTGTGGTATAGATATACCGTCCCGATAGTACTTCACGAGCTTTATCTGAGGGATTCAAAGTGGTTTTAGTTTTTTGGAAAGTATTTGAAGAAGTTGATTCTTTCGCTCGATACTCCATGGAGTGATAGCGATAGCATCGATTTTTTCACGCGATATGAGACACTCAAGTTTTGGAAGGATTGCCTCAATAGTCTCATCGAGAAGTCTCTTATTCTGCGTGAGCTTCGCATAAAAAGTGAGCTCTGCGAGTTTGCCACGACCGAAATCCATCCATGTATATTGGTCAGCATAATAGACATGAGAAAATATCTTTTTCTCAAAGTTCTCATCAAATACATGTGTCGCTTCAATCAGTCCACAATCATCACGGAGGGAGTCGATATATCCTGCAATCTTTCCATATTGTTCCACTTTCTTGGGAGATTCCACTCATCGTTCTTGACACCATTTCTCAAAACCAATATATCCACCCCACCGTTCTCATCGAGGTGAGAACTTCAGGAAATATTGATCCAACATCATACGATCACGGTATGATGTGATTCCTATATTGGCGGTAAACGTCGGCGATATGGAAAGTTCCTGATTATGAGCATCTGCAATGGAGTAGTGCACGTTTGGTGTAGTTCCTATTTTTTTGAGAGTTCCCACTTCGACAAGATGTCAGAGATATCGATGAACAATGGCTCGACTTTTCCCGAGCATCTCTGCGATCTCTGATGGAGTGAGTGATGGATTGATACGAAAACAATCCAATACTTGTTGGAGTGATTGAAATGTATAGTTCTTTTTCATAGTAAACAGTATATAGTAAAGTGTTTACAGTAAATTATATACAAATATAAGAACTTTTGCAAATAAATTCGTATCCGAACTGATTCATGGTTCATATTTCGCGATTTTGATCTTGAAATATGAATTCTCGGATTTTTTCTACCCCCTCCCCTTAAATGCCGACAACAGTGTAATCTCATCCGCATACTCAATACTTCCTGCATGAGGGAGTCACTTCGAGAGGCGGGTGATTTTTATATTTCTTGGCATATGCTCGATAGCATAGAGTGCTGTGGCCTCACCTTCGATATTGGGATTCATCGCGAGGATAATCTCATCAATCTGAGTATCCGTCACGATTCGCTCGAAGAGAGTATCATAGTTGAGTTTTTCGGGGGTTGTTCCCTGAATGGGTGATACTACCCCGCCGAGAACATGATACCGCCCATGGTATACTCAGGTTCTATCGATAGAGAGCATATCGAGATAATCCTCGACCACACAGAGAACGTGCTGATCTCTACGAGCATCAAGACATATTTTACATATCGGCATATCTGCATCTGTCATACCATGACAGACTTCACATTCTGCCACTTTCTCATGGATATCCGCGAGTGCCTTCGCGAAGTTCTGAACATAGGAACGATTGGCTCACATCAAAAAAAAAGCAAGCTTGGCTGCCGTTTTTTCTCCAATTCCTGGGAGAAAGTGTATCATGTCAATGAGTCTTTTGAGCGCTTCTGGCATCAAGTTCAACGAATAACGAATAACGAATAACAAATAATTCTTGATTATTAGCTATTACCTATTAGTTATTAGTTTAAATACTCTACTCCTTCATCGTAAATTGTACATCTCGCATCACGAGAAATGTTGGCTTGTCTACTTCCTGCATCACCGAAATAATAGGAGACTGCATGATGGCATCGATAGACTTCCCTTCTGCAATACGGATATCGAGAAGATTCTCTTGGAATGAGAGTTCACGATACTCTGTCTGAAGAGTACGGATATTGTATCCCTTGGTAGCATTCTGATTCAGAATCCATACATAGTATACCCCGAGGAGTGCTATCATCATGATAGCAAGAACATACGTCTGAGTAAATGAGAGACGAAAATGCTCACGTGCTGCTTGACGCTCCGAGAAGAACGAGATGTGTCATTTTTTTGCAACGAGAACGTTTGCGTTCATGAATCTATTGAATAAGTAATGTTGTCTTAACACTGGAAACCAAAATTTTTATTAATTCTATGCTGTTATCATGGATACTCTTGTAATCCTTCTCCTCCAGAAGATTTGAATCAAACAGAAGTTGACAACCAATATTCTGTTTCATTTGCCTCCTTGAGAGCTATAGAAAGTTTTGAGAGAAAATCAGCACGACTTTGCCCAAATTCCGCCTCATGAACCAATGCACCTATTGCCGTTCAACTTCGCAAAACCTGTTTACTTAACACGAACTCTTTCTTTTCATTCGCCAAATAACTATATAACCTAATTATTCTTAGAGCAAATGCATAGCTTTTCTTTTGCAAAAGAGGATCATTCATTATCTATCGTTATTAGTTACTCACTATTAGTTATTAGTTTATCCGCGTGACAACGCGTAATTTTGCACTGCGACTCCGTGGATTTTTCTCGATCTCCTCAGATGTCGGCTCTATTGGCTTCTTGGTAACCTTCTTTAGTCTCGGTGGAATCACTGTTTGTCCCGTAATATCGTCGATAGTACCAACGAGATACGGTGCAAAAAAGTTTTTTACCAACCTATCTTCAATGGAATGAAACGTAATAACGGCAATCCTTCATCCGATGGCAAGGTTCTCAACAGCAGAAATGAGCGAATTCTCGATATGAGTAAATTCCTCATTGACCGCTATTCTGAGTGCCTGGAAAACTCGCAACGAACTTTTTGGGTCAAAGCTAGCTGCTCGGATGATTTTTTGAAGCTTCTCTGTTGAATCAATTCTCATAGTATCACGCGATTTCACGATAGCCCGAGCGATGAATAAAGCTTTTTTTTCATCGGCATATCGGAGAAATATCTGCATGAGCTCTCGCTCAGAAAGTGTGTGAACCAAGTCTTCGGCTGTTTTCCCGGTACTGCGGTCAAATCGCATATCAAGCGGACCGTCAGAACGAAGAGAAAAACCACGAGACCCCTCATCATAATGAGCACTACTTACCCCGAGATCATAGAGGATAAAATCAATATTGGAGAGATTTTTTTCCCGCAAAGCCTCGCTGAGCTCTGCAAAACTAGAGTGAACTGTTTCAAAGTGAGTATTGGTATGTTGTGACTGGAGGTGTGACTCTGCAAGAACGAGATTATCAGCATCTCTATCGAACCCGAGTAACAATCAGTCCTCTGCTACATATGGGAGCATCATAGCAGCATGTCCACCGAGACCCAACGTTGCATCAACAAGCAGATTCTTGCGTTCACAGGATTGAAGGACCAATTCAACCTCAGAAAGCAGAACCGGATCGTGATGAAGCATACGAAGGAAAAATCAGAGAGAACACTGTCAATATAGTCCGTTTTTCCTTTCTGTCAAAGGAAAAACCTCTCTTTCTGAACAAAAAAGAAACATACAATAGGTTGTATATGAAGTAAAAAAAGTATCACTATATATAGGGTTAGTATTGCCTATTGACGAATATATTTTTTCCATAAATATCCATGGATTTTTAACATTTTTTGCACGGATTTCTTACAATTTTTTCTCATCTTTGTGCAAAAAACAGAAAAAGTCAGTCTTTGCGGTTGAAAAAAAACCATTTTTTTCTATAATCCGCGCATGTCTAAGTTCAAAACAAAGAAACTCCCATCAGTAAAGTTAAGCCCTTCTGATATTGTTCCAGAAAAGCCAGGTAATCAACCCGGCTCAAAAAAGAAGCTCCGCATCTTTGTGGGGATATTCTTGATTATTGCTACTATCACCTTCTGAATTGCCTATGCATTTCAGATGGCGGGAAACATCAAACTCAGCAACAATACTGGGGCGAGCTTATTTCAGCCTCTTTCGAATATATTCTCTGAATCATGATTCCTGATAGAAACAACCAAACTCAATGGTACAACCAATATTCTCATTGCTGGAATTGGAGGAAAATGACATGAAGGATCAACCCTCACTGACTCACTCATGCTCGCATCACTCAATACAGATGAATGATACGTAACACTCCTCTCTATTCCGCGAGATCTTTTTGTTGCCTATCCAAAGTGATACACCAATGTTGCATGACGCATCAATTCACTCTATGGTATGGGGCGTTCCAATGGACTTGGAGTCAATCTTCTTGCGAGCAAAATTGCAGAAATCACTGGACAATCTATTGATCATTATCTTATTATTGACTTCTCTGGATTCAAACAGATCGTCGACACACTCGGGGGAATTGAAGTAGATGTTCCATCGAATCTGACAGATTATCAGTACCCAACGGATAATTGGGGATATACTACCTTCTCAGTACGAAAGTGACTCCAAACTTTCAATGGAGATACAGCGCTCAAATATGCTCGTAGTCGCCACTCTACGAGTGATTTTGATCGCTCAGAGCGACAACAACTTCTGATAAAAGCCATCAAGAATAAAGCCCTCTCTGCTGGATTTATTACCAATCCAGAAAAAATGGGAGAATTATTTGATACGGTTACCAACAATCTCGATACTGACCTCACAATCAGAGATATATCAAGCTTTGCTCTCAAACTCAAGGATATTGATTCAAACCATATAAATATCTATAATTTGAGTAATGACTGCGTTGGTTTGCGCTGTGCAGCAGGTGCCTATCTCTATAATCCAAGTCGAGAATATTTCTGATGAGCCTCAGCACTCATTCCAGAAAATGCTGCCGCGAACAAGCTGAGCTATTATGATGATATCAAGCGCTTTGTGAGCTTTATCTTCGAGTTCCCAAATATGAAAAATGAGAAGATTCCACTTAATATTGTCTATAAAAAAGGTTCTGAGGCTCGTGCTCACCAGCTTGGAAAGGCACTCCAAAAAGTTGGATTTATCTTTGATACAAAAGATGCATTTGTTTCCACTACTGGATCAATCAATACATCCCATATCAATGTCTATTGGAATTCTGAGGCAGAAATTGGATTTTCACCAGACAATATTATTGTACAAGCTTTTAAGGAAATCGAGGATCGTATTCCATATATCACCGTGAGTCATAATGAGTATGTAACGACTCATGGACCTCGTATCGAGATTATTCTTGGTGAAGATAGCAAGTCATATTTTAACTTTGCAAAATCGGCCTACTACCTTCCATTTATTCCTTCTTCATCATCTGGAAGTAGCGAATCAGGAAGCACTACCAGTAGAGTCAATTCTGGAAACACCATTTCGGGAGAAGCCGCCGTAAAAGCAACTACCAATAAGACTCAAACTCCAAAAAAATGATCCCCAGAATCAAATCAGACACAACAAACAAATACCAAAGAAAAGATACCAAATACTCCTTCTGATTACAGAATTGCTCCAGGGGAATGGGAAAATTTCTAATACGGTACTTATGAATACACCTCCTCTAAAACGAACTCAGTTTTCCTGAAAATCAGGTCAACATACTGATTCTTGATTTCACCATAAACCAAGAAAGAAAAATCAATGGAAAAATTACCTCATGCGGGGAATTTGAGCATGTATTATCCTAGGAGTCTTTGGATTCTTTCTCTTATGGATTACTGTCATACGTACTATCCCACCTCTCGATAATCTGAGTAATGGCAATTATTTCCAGGAAAGTACCGTCATCTATGATAGTAATGGAAAAGAAATATACAATCTCTACAAAAATGGAAAACGTACGTATATCCCCTATGAGAATATTTCTCAGATAATGAAGGATGCCATTATTAGCACCGAGGATCGTACATTTTTTGAAAATCCTGGTTTTGATATAAAAGGATTGGTACGTGCCTGAGCAAACTATATTCTCGGGAAGACCGACAAAGTAAAAGGAACATCAACCCTCTCCCAACAGCTTATCAGCGTTACTCTCCTCTCCAAGGAACGCTCAGTAAAGAGAAAACTTCAAGAAGCCTACCTCTCATATCGACTCAATAAAGAGTACAGCAAAGAAAAGATTCTTGAGATGTACCTCAATGCAATATCATTCTGATCCAATGCAAATGGTATTGAACAAGCTTCTCGAACATTTTTTGGAAAAAGCGCGAGTGAACTTGGTCCACTTTCTGCCGCTATTCTTGCCTCGCTTCCAAAATGACCAACCTACTATTCACCATACGCTCATAGAGGACGCCTCATGGGATGAATCAATGTTTATCCTGCATCTGATTCTACCAATACACACCAACTAAATACTGAAGAGGACCGAAAAACCTATCAGAAAATTTATAGAGATTTTGAGCAATATCTAAGTGGTATGACATTTGAGTCACAAGGAAGCACTGTCCATATCTGCTGAGTAAAAAAAGAATTTATGAAAAATGGGGAATTTGCTCCAAATAGAGAATGATGTATGTATGTAACCTATGATCAACTCCTTACGTTCGTGGGGGATATTACTGTCCGTGGAGAATACACATTCTCTGAAGGTGAAAAAACGGAAACATTCTTCGCAGAGTATATGATAGGACGAAAGGATTTTGTTGCGGTACAAATGCTTGAGGATAAAAAAATTGATGGTGAAACCTTTAAAAAGATTCTTTACGATGGTCTCTCTTTTACCTTTAAGAAATATACAGAAAATATAAAGTATCCCTACTTTGTAATGTTTGTTCGAGAGTATTTGGAAGAAAAATATGGAAAAGATCTTGATATCGCCAATGGATTAAAGGTATACACAACGATTGATTCTGTTCTCCAAGAAAAATGAGAAGAGCTCGTGGCAAAACAGGCAGAAATAAATAAAAAACAATTTTGAGCCAATAGTGCCGCTCTCGTGAGTATGGATAACAAGGATTGACGCCTCCTTTCTATGATTGGGTGACCCGATTATTTTGATGTAGATAATGGCGGAAACAATAACATGACTACTGCATTGAGACAACCTGGATCATCGTTTAAGCCACTTATCTATGCTCTTGCCATAGCAAAAAACCCTATCGGCCCAGAGTCTCCTATTGCCGATGTACGAACAAAATTCTGAGACTGGGAACCAAATAACTATGATCTCAAATTCAATGGTATCATGATGGTAAAAAGTGCCCTTGATTACTCACGAAATATCCCCGCAGCAAAGATGTTCTATCTTGCATGAGGAGAGAATGAGATTGTAAAATTCTGGAAAGAGAAGTGAGGACTCGGAACCCTCAAGGAAAATGCCTGATATGGCGCCCCTCTTGCTATCGGTGCCTGAGAAGTTCGACCAATAGACCTCATGCAGGCGTATTCTATTCTGGCAAATAATGGGATTAAACGTGAGCTATTTTTTATATCCAAGATTGAGGACAATGATGGGAATATTATTGAGGAACACAAGATACCCTCTTCAAATCCAGATCCTGTTCTTCTCCCTGCTGCTGCCTATATAACCAGCAAGATTCTCTCTGATAACAGTGCTCGGCCAGAGTCAAGTTTCTGGCGAAATGCCCTCAGTATACCAGGAAGAACCGTTGCAGCAAAAACTGGAACCTCCAACAAAGAAATCTCAAAAGAAAAAATTCTTCCTCGAGATCTCTGGACCGCAGGATACACTCCACAGATTACTACGGTAGTTTGGGCAGGAAACGTCAATGGAAAAGAGACCAAGTGAACATGCGATGGACTCAATTGTGCTGCCCCAATTTGGAAAGGATATATGGATTTTGCTCTCAAAAAACTCCCGAAAGAGGATTTTTCCAAACCAAAAGACGTTTACTCCTACAATATCGTAAAAACAAGTGGTCGCCTTGCCACGAATGAGACACCAGAAGACCAGATTGTATCAACTATTATGGCAAACAAACTGACTGAATATGATACTGGATTCAAAGAAATGAAAATTGACAGCCTCTGTAATGGACCTGTTTCTTCAAACACACCAGAAGACGCTATAAAAACCATCTATATTCCGAGCTCCAATCCGGTCATTGACGGATATGACCCTGAGTGGACACGAGGATTTTTTGAGGCACTCAAAATGGGGGCATATGGAAGTGGTTCTACATGAAGTGGAAATACTGCACCGGTCATTTCTGATACGCCATGTGAACGTCCGAGTTGACCAGGTGAGGTTTCTGTGTCTATTGACCTCGTATGAACTACTATCACCACTGGATCTGGCAAGAAAACCGTAGAAATCGGATGGATTGGAAACCGCGAAATCGCAACCCTGAGACTCATTTATCAAGGTGAGATAAAAAGAGAAGTACTCTACGGAACTGGATGAAAAATGAATGGAAAAGAGCGAGTAGCCATGAACCTCCCAGCAGGAAGCTCAACTTTTGATATCGAAATTATTGATAAATTCTGATTCAAATATCAAGAATCAAAAACACTTATCATTGGATGAGAGAATCCAGATGAAGCCGTACCGGGAGGTGACGCCAATGGAAATCCTGTCATTACTATGATGAATCCAAAAGGAAAAAGTATCAATCTCTATGAATGAGATACCGCCAATATCCGTTTCCAAGTGAGTGTCACGACAGCAAACAGAGAAATAACCCTCTCTATCGACGATAAGCCTGTTCAGAATTCAACTTCAGGCGATGTATTTGTTATTCCTCTCTCATCGGCATGATACAGTGTTGGTAATCATACCGTAAAAATCCTGCTTACTGACGGAAACTACAAAACCACCAGCAAATCATTTATGCTCAATATTTTGCCTCGCTAATTTTTACTAGCTATGAATTTTGAAAATGTTACCATCACCTATGGAGAACGCACCATTCTACGAGACATCAACATTACTATATCTCCCGGGGAATTTATTTTTCTCATAGGAGCATCAGGAAGTGGCAAAACAACCTTTATCCGCGCGCTTCTCTGATCTATCAGGCCAAAAAACTGAACTATCAAAGATAATAAGGGAAATAGTATTACTGATTTTTCTCCTCGTGAACTCCTCAGATATCGGCGAAGTATGGGGGTAATTTTTCAAGACTTCAAGCTTCTCCCAAGAAAAACCGTTCGAGAAAATGTCGCGTTTGCTATGGAAGTGTGCGGCTATACACAAAAAGATATCACAAAACAAGTTCCCGAAGTACTTGCTCAGGTAGGCCTCATTCAGAAAAAAGAAAAATTTATCGAGACTCTCTCAGGGGGTGAGGTTCAGCGAACATGTATAGCGCGAGCACTCATCCATCATCCACAGATTATCATTGGCGATGAACCAACGGGAAATCTCGACCGAAAAAATGCAGAAGAAATTATCTATCTCCTGAATGAACTTAATAAAGAAGGAAAAACCATCATCGTGGCAACGCATGATGAGCACCTCGTAAATGCCATGAAAAAACGTGTTATTGCATTTCAGGATGGAAAAATTCTCTCCGATACAAAAGAAGGAACTTATTGTTTATAGTAAAATTATGCTCCAAGAAGAGACACTCGCAAGAAAATTCGTCAAAAAATGATTTTGGCTCTATATTTTTACCTTCCTCATTGCGCCTCTTTGATATGTCATAAAAATGACACTATCAAGAGATTTGACTGTTGAGGAAGTTGGAATGATCTATGGAGTCATTAGCTTTGTGACTCTTTTATGAATCTATAATGACCTTGGTTTTACTGAAAGTCTCAATTTCTTCCTCCCAAAACATATAGTGAATAAGGATTTTGGGAAGGCGAAACATCTTCTAAAAATCACTTTCCTGCTCCAAATAGTCTCAAGTATAACGATTGCTAGTTTGCTCTATTTTTTAGCCCCGTGGCTTGCTGAGAATTATTTTCATACCGATAGAGTAACGAGTATCCTCCAGATTGCCTGACTTTATTTTATCGGAATCAATATTATCCATATCTCCACGGTCCTATTTACTGTAAGCCAAGACGTAAAACTCCAGAAACTCACGGAATTCACGAGAATGGGTATAACCGCCTTATGAACACTACTCCTGTTTATTGCTGACTCTGGAAACCTCAATTCCTATATGTGAATTTGGATTGGTTGAATCGTTGCTGGTATGATTTTTTCATTTTCTTTTTCCTATTATCGTTACTATAAACCATATTTTAAGAATGAGTCTTCCGTTCTTGATAAACAAGAACGAAAAGAATTTATAAAATACGCGGGGGCAACACTCCTTACTTCAAATATTGGAAATGTTCTTTCGCAGATTGATATGCAGCTGATCATTTTTCTCCTCGGTAGTGCGGCGACAGGATTTTATTCCAACTATCTTTCGCTCATGAATATTCCATTTATGTTCATTTCACCAATTCTCGCCTTTCTCTTCCCTGTCATATCAGAGCTGCATGGAAGATCAGACAACAAGAGTATGACGCTAATTCACGAGCGCTTCTCCCTGTATCTTTCAATAATTGGTATATGGGTAGGGTTTTTCCTTTTACAATTTGGAGAAAGTCTCGCCGTTGTATTCTTTGGGGAAGCCTTTCGAACCTCTTGATATGTTCTCATGTTTTCTGCACCATTTCTCATCTTCAATCTCCTTACCCAGGTCAATTTTCAGCTGCTTGCCTGAACAGGAAAAGTGGGTTCAAGGATGAAAATACTTGCGATAACTATTCCGATAAATCTTGTTCTCAATCTTATTTTTATTCATTTGTTTGAGGTATCGTGAGCGGCTCTTGCGGTTGGATTATCCTGGATTCCTCTCTGGTTCATGAGTCACCTCGCCACCAAGAAGCATCATGGACAATTTCGTTTTCTTACTGTATTAAAAAATATGAGTCTTGCAGCAGTATCTTATGGGCTTCTCTTTTTTATTATTCCTCATATAAACTCCTCTCTTATTCTCATACTTGGAATTGCAGTTTTAGTAAATTTGATTATATTTTCCCTCGGAAATAAACAACTACTCCAAGAAGCATTGGACACCATTAAGCGAAATCGCTATTAGTTATACTTACTTACTGTTTTTTTATGTTGCAACTCATTTTAGGTGGAATTGGCTTTACGATATGGGCACTCTATATCATCATGACCTACTATTCAAAAACCTATAGTAGCGTGAATCATATCGAAGTAGCGACTGGTTTTGCATGATTTCTTGTAACCATCCTCATACTCTATGGAGCATACAAACTCTATGCCATCTATTTCTCAGGGAAGAAACAGATACGTTTTACTTTCTGGAGTATACTCGGATTCTCGCTTATATTTTTCTTGATTCTCTGTATTGCATATGCTGGACTTCCAACTATAAGCCAGTCACCCCTCATTGGAAATACAAAAATATCGGGAATTACTCTCTTCATTCACTCCATACAACTCCTGCTCTACCCAGTATTTCTCGTATTTCTCCTAAGAAGTCTTGGATCAACCATCATTGGGGTATTGTTTAAAGAGTGGAAAAAGGAAGTACTCCGAATTCAGGTTCTTGGAGATATTGCTATTGGATTCTTTATTTTTGCTACTGGACTTCTGATACTCTGAGCAATCGGATTCTATAATTTAACCGGACTCATTGTACTTATCCTTTTCCTTTCGGGTGTTGCCATACCTGGTTTTGTTCATACGTACAAGAATATCCAACAAGCTCACGTGACCTATGAGAATCACTCAAGCCAGTGAGGACTTATAGAAATGCTGAATCCTCGCCTTATTTCTGCAGAAATAGCGTTCCTCGTTATCAATTTCCTTATTGGCGTTTCACTGATCAACGCTCTACGTCCTATGCCAATTGGTTGGGATGATCTTGGGGTATATATGAATTTCCCGAAAATAATGGCCATGACTGGGCATTATCTCCTTGGGACAGGAATGTATGCATGGCAACTGATTACAGGAACAGGATTCTTCTTTTCTTATACAGCAGCTCAAGCCTTCTACGTGAATCAACTCGGAGGTATTCTTGCCGTTATTGCCATCACTTCAGCCCTTTCTGTTATTTTTGAAGACCCAAAGAAAAAATATCTACTCTCGCTCCCTATTATGTTTGCAGCAGCTTTTTATGCTATGCCGATGAACATATTCCAGCAAGCAAAGGACATGAAACTTGATCCAGCACTTCTAGCGATAAGTATTAGTGGTCTTCTCGTGCTGTTTTCTGCATGGAAATGAACCAACTCAAAAAGAGACTTTTCTTTTCTTTTCTTGGCATGACTTATTGTTGGATTTGCTTTTAGTATAAAAGTAACCACTCTCATGCTCATGATATGAGGCTTTGCTTTGATAGCATATCGAATCCTTTCACTTTGGTGATTTCTTGGATATTTTTTCTTATTTCTCGCAATATTTACCAAAGCCAACTTCTGGAGTATACTGAATGTTTGGATGCCAAAAGATGGGGCTATTATGCAATGGATAAGTCTATGACTCGTCTTCTTGTCATGTATTGCATTTTTTATAGCGTCAAGACAATCTTCTTGGAAGCAGGTACAACATTGGATTATATCGAGCCTCATATTCCTTGTCTCTATTTTAGCTGGTTTTAGTCCGTGGATTATCAAAAATATCTCCGAAGTAAAACCATGGAATCTTCTCTCTCAAGATACGAACAAAAGCACAGTACTCATGGCATCACTCTTGGGAGGATCTTGAGGTGTCTATACTCCTGATTTTACAAAAATATATAGCCAGGAGGAGGTAACTGAGAAACTATGAAATCTCTTAAAAGCATGAAACTCTGAGGGTGGTCAATCAAAAAATGAAGACATGGGGCGATATTTCTGATACGAAACTGGTATCAATAATTACCTGAAACTGCCTGCAAATCTTACATTTCAGAAAAACCAAACAGGAGAATTCACGGAAATAACCTATATATTTCTCGCGCTGTTTCCAACCATGCTACTATTTGTCCGATGAAGAAATGGAAAATATGCTATAGGAATCTGAGTCTCTATGCTATTTTTCTTCATTTACTTCTTTTTGGATAGATTATGATGAGAAGCCATTACCCGTTTTTTCTCTCTATCATTTCCTTGGATTGAATCCTTGTTTGGAAAATGAAATAATCTTCTCTTTGGATACATCCTTCTTCTCCTCATAAACATTGGCTTTATCGTTTTTTCACATTATCTTATCGATGATGAGCACGATGAAAACAAGAAACTCAAAGAAATGATTATTCTCTTTGGAACGTACGGATTTATATTTCTTATTGGTGCATTTGGAATTGTATGGTATGGTGTTCTCATCTATTTTATTCTTTTTGCACTTATTGGACTTGCGGCAAGCTCATTTATTTGATACGAAGATGACGATATGAAAGAAAAGAATGCGGATTTATTTTGAGTCAAAGCAACCCTCACTGCAATATTCTTTATATTTGTAAGCGTCTATTTTCTTCGTTCTGCACTGCCTCACGGATGGAATAATTTCAAGGAAGCATCGTACAATGAATTCAAATTTAATATTCTTTCTCAGGAAGAATCTATCTTTGCATATCGACAAGATTACGTCACACCAATTTCTACCATGAATGTTAAGAGTCCTGAAAAGCTTATTGAAGAATCCAAAAAGATAGCAACAAATACGAAACTTGCAACTTTCCTTGCCTCAGAACAAGTAAATAACCTTACGGCACGAGATTTCTCAACTATTCTTCTTTCTCTTTCAAGGAATAAGGATACGAATCTTGCAAAAGATGCAAGAAAAATTGGCGATTTCTTTTATAAGAATATTCTCTATCCAACCGAGGAAAATGCTAATACTGGAGGAATTTATCGAATAGGAACATTTATGACCTATCTCATTAATCAGAATAGACAACGTTACCTTGAAGATAGTCTCATATTCACTTTTGATACCTATTTCTATGATAAGAATCCTGACCTTGCCATTGATCGTATGAAAAAACTTGGACTCAAATACCTTCTCGTAGATCTCAATGCTGCAACGATTGATAAAGATCCTCGTCATGCACTTACAACCCGATTCGAGCATCTTCTCCATACCATGAAGGCAAAAAATCTCACCATCGTCGATACCGACAATCTTTGTCTCCGTGTGGCACTGGATGATTATAAAGCAGGAAAACTCCAAACGGATGATGAGTTCATCGATATTGCTGGAACCAATTATGAGAGCTATCGAACCAATCAAGATTGAGAAACGACTATGATTTATCGTGGACAGAAACAGCAGAATTGTTACAACTACATTCTCAAGAGATTCTATATGGAAAATGTGTCTACTTCTGACTATCCGTATCTCGCGCCTCTCAAAAATGCCATCGATGAGAGTCAGGCAATCACAGCAAGTGGGCAGGTGAATCAAGAAAAACTGATGAACCTCTTCAGTCAATATCTTGGTCAGAGCTGGTTCGCGCTCTTTGAGATCAATGATACTCCCGTAGACACCACTCCTGCAACCACCTCTGCACCTATAG
>JAYRRZ010000028.1:0-5235 GCA_041909865.1 Candidatus Altimarinota bacterium
CCCGAGAGCACCGTCGTCACGAACTATACTCCATCTCCTCGCAGAGCGGAGCAATATCAGAGTGAAGATGCACTCGAAAAGGAGTTCATCGCAGAGCTCCAGAAGCAAGCCTATGAGTATCTCACGATACGAAGTGAGACTGATCTCGAGACCAACCTCAGAAAACAGCTCGAAAAGCTCAATAAATACGAATTCAGTGATACGGAATGGAAACATTTTTTCACGACGGCAATCGCGAACCAAAATGAGCATATCGTGGAGAAGACGGCGACGATACAGGAAGACCATGTGAAGGTACTGAAGCGAGACAATGGTGAAGATAAAAATATCTATCTCCTCGATAAGGGTGACATCCATAATAATACGCTCCAAGTCATCAATCAGTATGCCACTGATGATGGTCTGAGGTCCAATCGCTATGATGTCACTGTTCTCGTGAATGGACTCCCGCTCGTGCATATCGAGCTCAAGAGACGAGGAGTTGCAATACAAGAAGCATTTAATCAGATCAACCGCTATCAGCGAGAGAGTTTCTGGGCATCGAGCGGTCTTTTCGAATATGTACAACTCTTCGTCATATCCAATGGAACTCATACGAAGTACTATAGCAATACAACACGATTCTCCCATATCGAGGAGCAGAAGTCTGGAGCGAGCAAAAAGGGAAAGAAATCGAGTAATAGCTTCGAGTTTACGAGCTGGTGGGCAGACCATACCAATCGACCTATCACTGACCTCATCGACTTTTCTCGGACATTTTTTGCGAAGCATACGATACTCTCTATCCTGACGAAGTACTGTGTCTTCACGGTTGATAGACAACTCCTCGTGATGCGACCCTATCAGATCGTAGCTGCAGAGAAGATCGTCACTCGTATCGAGACGAGCACGAACTACAAGAAATATGGAACGATAGACTGAGGTGGATATATCTGGCATACCACAGGCTCAGGAAAGACTCTGACGAGTTTTAAGACGGCACAGCTCGCGAAAAAACTCCCATTCATCGATAAAGTGCTTTTTATCGTGGATAGAAAAGACCTCGACTACCAGACGATGCGTGAATATGATAAGTTCGAGAAGTGAGCTGCGAATAGTAATACGAGTACTGCGAAGCTGAAGAAACAACTCGAAGACCCGAATGCGAAGATCATCATCACGACCATCCAGAAGCTCGATAAATTCATCAAGAAACATGATGAACATACTATCTATGATGGACATATTGTCCTCATATTCGATGAGTGTCATCGTTCGCAGTTCGGTGATATGCACAAGTCTATCACGAAGGCATTCAAGAAATATCATCTCTTTGGCTTTACAGGGACACCGATTTTTGCTCTCAACTCATCTTCTGGAGGGCATCCAGATCTCAGGACGACCGAGCAGGCTTTTGGGGAGAAGCTCCATACCTATACGATCGTCGATGCTATCGCTGATAAGAACGTGCTTCCATTCAAGGTGGACTATATCTCTACAATGAGAGAAGCAGAAAATATAGAGGATACACAAGTGAATAATATCGATAGAGAAAAGGCTCTTTCTGATCCAAAGAGAGTATCCAACATCGTGAGCTATATTCGTGAGCACTTTGACCAAAAAACAAAGCGGAATAGCCACTATACACTTAAGGATAGAAGATTAGAGGGATTTAACTCGATCTTTGCCGTGGCATCGATCGATATGGCAAAGCTCTATTATACTGAGTTCCAGAAACAACTAAAAGACCTCCCAAGTGATCAAAAGCTCAAAGTTGCAACTATTTTTAGTTATACTGCGAATGAAGAAGAGCCAGATGGTACAATCGATGAAAATCCAGAAGATACAACATGACTCGATGCGAGCTCTCGGGATTTTCTCGAAAGTGCGATCCGTGACTATAATACTCTATTTGGTACTTCCTACGATACGAGTGCTGAGACATTCCAGAATTATTATAAGGATGTGAGTCAGCGAGTAAAAGACAGAGAACTCGATGTGCTCATTGTGGTGAATATGTTCCTCACGGGATTTGATGCCACGACTCTCAATACTCTGTGGGTCGATAAGAATCTCCGATTGCACGGACTTATCCAAGCATTCTCACGAACCAATCGTATCTTGAATAGTATCAAAACCTTTGGAAATATCGTATGTTTCCGAAATCTCGAAACAAAGACGAATGAAGCCATCTCTCTCTTTGGTGACAAGGAAGCAAGTGGCATCGTCCTCCTCAAGACATTTGATGAATACTATAATGGCTATGAAGATAATGGAAAAGAAGTGAAGGGCTATAAAACACTCGTGGAGGAGCTTCTCGAAAAGTTCCCACTATGAGAGCGAATTATCTCAGAAAAAGAACAGAAAGATTTTATCAAGCTCTATGGAGGAATCCTTCGAGTTCGCAATATACTCTCAGCATTCGATGAGTTTGAGAAGCGATCAATCCTTTCGGATAGAGATATACAAGATTATCATAGTCTCTATATCGATCTCTATACTGAGTTCCGAAAAGGAAAGGAAGAGGAGAAAGTAAATATCAATGATGATCTTATCTTTGAGATGGAACTCATCAAACAGATAGAGATAAATATCGACTATATTCTCGAACTCATCAAAAAATATCATAGCAGTCATACGAAGAACAAGGAGATACTGGCAGACATCAACAGAGCAATAGAATCGAGCGTAGCACTCCGCAATAAAAAAGACCTTATCGAGCAGTTTATAGAGTCTCTCGATATTTCTACTCAAGTAGATGGCGATTGGATAGCATTTGTCGAAAAGAAGAAGAAGGAAGAACTAGATAAAATCATTGAAGAAGAAGGTCTCAATCATGAGGAAACCTATAAGTTTGTAGAGCATTCATTTCGAGATTGAGCTGTTCCAACTACAGGAACATCCATCACGAAGATAGTACCAAAGATGTCGCGATTTAGTCCGAGCGGAGACTATGCAAAGAAGCACGAAAGCGTCATCGAAAAACTCATGAACTTCTTCGAAAGATTCTTTGATATATCGAGCAAAGAATTCAAAAATGATAATCAATAATACAATCAATTATGCTCACTGAAAAAGAAGTCACCGAGTATCAGGAAATCTATAAAAAAGTGTACTGAAAAGAAATCTCTAGAGAAGAGGCACTCACCCAAGGAATAAGCCTTGTCACTTTTCTGGAGGCGATTTATAAAGGAAATGGGAAGGAAAAGTAGAAGATTCAGATTATATTGGATAGTCACTCAGTTTCGATATAATACTCCCACCTCTTCCACATAAAGAGGACTTCTACAAAGGTTATGCCAGCGAGCGTGAAACACCGAAACGAGCATAACGAACTACCTATCTATGGCAGTTCTCGGAAGTAACTCGAAAAAACCTTTTGAGTATTCAATCCCTCCTCAGGGAAAGAGAAAAAAACCTATCAAGATCACTCTCACTTTTTCTGAATCAGATAAGGAGCGAGACGAGGTCCTCGATAAGCAAATCCTCAAAACGGTATTCGGAAGATAATCCCTCACGGGATTTTCTTTTTGTTAAGTATTGATAACCTTTCAAAAAGTATAATTTCTTGCAGTTATAACAAAATGATATATACTAGTCTAGACTAATTATTTCGGCTATTATGTATCAAGAAATATCCAAGAATATCCGTGTAGCATTCTATATCCGTGTCTCTACTGAAGAACATAGAAAAGACGGATTTTGACCTGATATGCAAATGCAGTGACTCCAAGAAATGATAACCTATCGAGGAAAGGTAAATTGATGGACTCACGATAAGAAGCACGAGTATCTCGATCTCGGATGTACGGGTGCAGATTTGAATCGTCCTGAATTCAAAAGGATGATGATAGATGCGAGAGAAGGAAAATTTGATATGATAGCAGTCTGGAAGATAGATAGACTCTCACGAAACCTGTCTCACCTCCTCTCGACTTTTGAGACTCTCCAGAGCCACAAGGTAGGGTTTTTCTCTCTGAAAGAGAATATCGACTTCACCTGACCGATAGGAAAACTTACCTTCCAAATCTTCGGTGCTCTAGCAGAGTTCGAGCGAGAAACGATAAAGACTCGAACAAAAGAAGGAAAGATGACCTCAGCACGACTCGGGAACTATGTACTCAATAAGACCCCCTATGGATACAAGAAAGAAGACCTAGAAAAGAAGAGGAATCGCTCACTTGAAGTGATAGATAGTGAAGCTGTATGGGTAAAGCGAATATTCGAGGAATTTATCGCAGGAAAAAGCCTCGAACAGATAGCAAAAATTCTCAATGAAAGCAAGGTCCAAAAGAGTGATGGTAATCTCAAGAAAGATAAACTTACGAAATGGTATGGATCGACTATCAAGGCTATCCTCGTGAATCCTGTATATACCTGAAGAGCGGTATATAATGCAAAAGATGATAATGGAAACGTGGAAGCTATCGGAATCCCAACTCCTCGGATTGTGTCAGATATAACCTATGAACTCACTCAAAATCGTCTAGAATCACTCGACACTGATGCGAAACGATGATGAGGTGGAAATGAGTATCTCCTCTCACGGAAAATCGTGGATATGGAGACGGGAAGGAAATTCGTATGAGTTATCCGTCCGAAAGATAAACGAGTGAGCTATAGACGAAAGCACTTCGTCCTCGATGGAAAAACGTATAAGAATATGGAAATCCCGTGAGAGCCAGTAGAAAAGCTCGTATGGGAGACAATATACAAGATGATCAATCGTCCGAAGGAGTTATTTGCTATATTTCAGAAACAATCCATCGAAAGCAAAGAATATGACTCTCTTATGAAAGAGCGAGAAATGAACCAGAGAGAAATAGATAGACTCGAAAGAAAGGAAAATGAAATAGAAATGGATTACTATGATGGGAAAATCTCAGAAGAAAAAAAGGATACTCTCATAAAGCTCACTATCGAGCAAAGGACAGCAAAAGAAGAGAGAAATATGGACCTCGATAAAAAACTCGATGCTATTATCAAAGCTGAGGAAACAAAGCTTGCTCTGGAGAAATTCCAGGCGGATTTTGAGACAAATCTCGAAAATCTCACCTTTGAACAAAAGAAAATGCTCGTAGACCTCCTCGTGGAGGCTATCGAGGTTACCACCGTTTCTTCGCAACTGAATCTGAATATCAAGCTAAGGTTCGACCAATCGAAGGTAGTCGGAAAAGAGGCAGTGGGCGAACCTAAAAAAAGCTCCACAGAGCCACAAAGTGACGACTGAAGAGCTAATTCGAATGACTATGGTGC
>JAYRRZ010000029.1:0-2225 GCA_041909865.1 Candidatus Altimarinota bacterium
ACTGGTAATTATGCACATCCAGTATTTGCAACACCATTGCCGAAACTCTGGAAATATCTTCCTAAATGGAAAGCAGGAGAACTTACAGAAGTTGATTCCTATCTTCTATTCCTTGGAATTCTCAAGCAGACAGAACTGGTAGAATGGCGTTGTCCAGTTCTGAGAACAACACAAACCACTTCAATTATTGCACACAACATGGAACACTTATTCCGTACAGTTGGTGCAATAATCCAAGTTAGACATCCAAAATTTACTGTGCCGCGATTTGTAATATCTTCTGAGACTCGAACACTTACTAATGTAAGATATTGGTTAGAGTCTTGGGATTCATCTTATTCAGCTTTCTGTAATGGCTTGCAAGAGCAAGAGTTACGCTCGAAACTGCAAAAGCGAGAAGCAGCATTAGAGAAGCTAATTAAAAACCATGCAATTAAACCAGAACGCTATGCACATATTCTGGCACAATGGGCAGCAGAAGCAGGTGAATTCCCAGAATTTCCAGTTACACTAAGTACTGGTGAAATCACGACCTGTTCTGAATATTGGCAAGATTTAATTATCCGATGCCATAATCAAATTGACATGCTCTCAATTCCAGAATCTGATCTAGTAGAACTTCTCACTCACTGTGAAGATAATATAGAAGCTGGCTCTATTTTTTCTTACCATCTATTCAATACTCTTCGAGATGGACTAGATAGTATTCGTGGATTCTTTAGTATTGGATCAACTACATTCACTCTGCTAGACTCTGACAATCCGACACCAGATGCAATCGAATCAGCAAATCTAGCTAATCTAATTGCATCAGCACCAGTAAATGAACCAAAGAGAACTGAGTATCCATCAGATTTTGCATTTCTGAAAGCAAAGATGAAATGGAAATTAGCTCACCAATCAGGGGAATCCAAATGACAATCGAACAAATCAAAAAAAGGAAAATAAAAAGATTGATTGTGAATGATATCATCCGTACTCTTCCAACTCTCTCTACTAGATTCACAGATGCTTGCCTAGAAAAGTATTACAAACTATACTGGAGTAAAGAATATTTTCTACAACAGTGTGTGAGCAATCTAATCTTACACCAAGATAAACTATATCATGTGGAGTATCTAGTTCCACTGACTCGCGGAAGAATGTTACGGATGGCTGACATGGATCAATTAGAACTCTCTTTTCGTGCAGTGAAATCAGAATATGAATTGCACAATGTAGTTCTAGTATCCTATCCTCAATCTCACATCAGAATCTCAGAAACAGGAGCAGGTAACTAATCATGACTTCACCACTTCGACTTCTAATTCAGCAAGCCAGACAAAAAGCAGCTGCTGAAGCAAATCCTATCACAATTCACCATCATAAGCCAGTACCACAAGTGCCAGTACAAGTACCATCAGAGCCACAAGTGCCACAATCTCCAATTCATATTGGAATTGATCGTTATGGTAAGCAAATAGAATGGAATACTGAACAATGGGATTTCATTACCACTGCTTCTACTGGCAAATCATCTATTCTAATTGGTGCTGCTGGTACAGGTAAAACTACCACAATGAGAGGTACAATTGAAGAGATTCTTCGTAATCGCCATATTCCTACAATTGCAGCATCACATAAACACTTACCATCAAATACTCCCGGTATTATTGCAGTATCCTATACTCGCAGAGCAGTACAGAATCTTCGTAAAGCAATGCCGACTGAATTACAAGGAAACTGTATTACCATTCATAAAGCATTGGAATATCAACCAAACTTCTATGAAATAGAAGATCCAGTAACAGGAGAAAGGAAAAAGACTATGCGATTTGAACCGTCGCGGAATCGCTACAATCCTCTCCCTGATACAATCAAAGTAGTAATCATTGATGAATCTTCAATGGTATCTGTGGAACTATTTGCACAACTGAAAGCTGCATTGCCGCATAATCCACAATATATCTTTCTTGGTGACATTCAACAATTACCTCCCATTTTTGGCTCGGCAATTCTTGGTTTCAAATCACTGCAATATCCTACCACTGAATTAGTGCAAGTATATAGACAAGCTCTTGAATCTCCAATTATACGACTTGCACACAGGATTCTATCTGGTAAAGGTATTCCAGTTAGTGAATTCGATCAATGGAATTTCCCTAATCAACTTAAACTCCATCCGTGGAAAAAGAAAATATCAGCCGATTCTGCACTGCTAACTGTGGCTGCATTTTTCAAACAAG
>JAYRRZ010000030.1:0-8993 GCA_041909865.1 Candidatus Altimarinota bacterium
GTTGCACCATATTCACACTTCAAACTTTCTTCTTACAAGAGAGTTTTTTTGTCGACAAGTTCTTCTCAAACACGTAGATATACTTCCCCAGAATATAGTCAATCCAAAGCAGTATATAGCGAAACATTGACATCATCGGCACCACAAGTAAGTACTCATCAAGTTATAACTTCCCTTCTCAAAATATGATTTACTATCTCTGCAATATTATCAACATCTCTCTGTACGATGGAGCCCAATTCTTCAACCATATTAACGGGACATCGATGAAATTCTCCAAAATGAAATCATCTCCAAATTCCAAGAATTCTCCATTCTTTGCCAGAAAGAGAATTCTCGATAGCAGCTATTAATCAATAGAATTCATTTGAAAGTCCAGAAAATTCCTCCTTTCATGAGGAACATTTTCTTGCAATCTCTAACATTTTGGTTTCGAGTGTCAAATCATCGAATCCTTTGTGATTATTGTAACTCGATAATTCCCCATACATAATTGGATATAGTGTCTTTCAATCCTGATTATGAAAGATACTATGTATCATTGCATCCATAACATCAACACTTAGCAGAACATCAAAGTGACTTCATGGGGCTTTTCCTTCATAAATCGGGTCAGTATTAAGTAGATCCTGTTGTCTTAAATAAGCTACAGTTCCAGCTTGGAAAATAGTCATACAAAAAAATACACCATTGATTATAGTGTATTTTTTAATTTGTCCAGTGGAGGCACCAATCGGATTCGAACCGATGACTGTAGAGCTTTGCAGGCCCTTGCAATTGACCACTCTGCCATGGTGCCAGAGTTGTGAAGGGCATTATAGAGAAAAAGGAGAAAAATCAAATTTACTTACACTCGAAGGTTTTCATAAGACTGATATAGTTCTCTGCATCCTTATCAAGAGAAAGTGTAAAGTGTAATAAGTAGACGCTCGTGCCACAAACTTTTGCAGTCTGGATAAACTTCATACGAGGAGTAGTAGTGTTGTATCGTGCTTCAAAAACATATACTCTCGATTCATCAGAGTCAGGAAATGTTATGGAACTATCCTGAAGTTTTGTGTATTCGAGATAGTTTTTTGTAGTCTGAACATAATTCAATTCACTATATTTTTTCGAAGTAACTGGAGTAGCAAGGAGATCATTCATGACAAGAATATTGCTCGAGAAGCCATATTTTACCTCTGGGGAAACATAAGCCAGAACCAGATTTCCTCGGTGAGGAACTGGAGCATCAGCAGATTTGATTGGACTCCAATTCTTGGGAAGAGAAAGGGAAAATCCTGTTCAATTATAGAGAAAAGTGGTTTCTGTTGTGGTTCATTCGACCTGAGTTCCTGGGAGCGAACAACTCGCAAGAAAAAAACTCAAAAAAACAAGGAGAAGCTTATTCATCATACCTTAAAATAATGGGATTAGATGGACATAGAGAGCCAGCGCCCCAAAGATTAGAAATACAAAACCCGAAAGATACGTAATAATATCTTTTCCTGGAAGATACACCGCAACAAAATACTCAGCAATCGAAAAACCAAACCACACAACAGCAATCACTAAGATAGAATACAAGTGGAAACTTATGGTACTGAGGAGTGACAAATTAATAATATCTCCAATATAAAAACCTCAAATCGTGAATAAAAGAGAAATAAAATACATTGAAACAATGACCATAAAAACTCTTCGGGCAATCAAAAAACGAAGTTCCGTATATTCTTTTTGATCTTTCTTGAGACGATCATAGATATCCTTGATTTTTGCCATAGTTTTGTATAATACGAGCAACATTATATTAAAAAATGTCACTCACACAAGCCCAAATCTTACATCTCCAAAAACTCACTTCACTTACCTGAGAAGATAGACTCGAAATAGGAAGTGTTGTTGACTCATTCTCTGCACTCGAAACAGTCGACATATCCCATGTACAACAAGTGCAAAGAAGTGGCAAACAAGATCTCACTCTCCGTGAAGATAGAACCTATGGTGATACGAATCTCCCTGATAAGCTCTTGGCATGCACGGGACAAAAGGTTGCTGCACATCAGATTGTTCTCGGAGGAATTATGATTGGTGAATAATTCTTGATAGTATGATTCAATCATTTCATATAAAAAACTTCCGTTCCTGTCCAGAATGGAAGTTTTCTTTTGGAAAAAAGACATTCATTATGGGGGAAAATGGCTCTGGGAAAACTCATATTCTCGATGCCCTTCATTTTCTTGGATGATCCCCTTTTGTCTATACTGATTCCCACATTGAAAGTGGCTGTCTTTTTGAAATTCATTTTGAAGAAAACACTCTTTCCAAAAACTACTCATATTCCCAAGAAGAGAATCGCGCCCAATTCTGATCCCACTGACAAAAGGTATCAAAACCCAAATATCTAGAATTCCTCCCCTTTCGGACGGTTTTTGTATCACCGTTTGACATGAATCTATTCTATTTTGCCCCAAGCATGCGAAGAGAATACATAGATAATATTCTCTCAAGAAGTTTTGGGCAATTTAGAAAAATCCAGAAAGACTATGAACTCACTATGCGCCAGAGAAACACTCTCCTAAAAAGGATAAAGGACGGTGAATCAAAAAAAGATGATTTACATTTCTGGAATACAAAATTTGCAGAGCTTGCGGAAACATACCTGCTGTATAGGAAAATATATTTTGATTTTGTTGAAGAACATATCCCGCAAATACACGAAAAACTTCCAAAATATCAGATAGCTCTATCATACCACTCAACGGTAGAGGAAAAAAGACATCCAGGTGAAGATATCCAGTCGTGTATTATTCGATATCTCCGAGAAAACCAGGAACGTGATATCCTCACGGGGCATACACCTATTGGACCACACCGTGATGATTTTGATTTCGTTATCGAAACGAAGCACTGAATTGTTTCATGATCTCAGTTCCTCTCTCGATGAGAAATGAAAATGTTACTTCTAGAACTCAAAAAAATAGAGGTGCTTTTTCTTGAGAAATATGTACATATCCCCATCATTCTCCTCATAGATGATATATTTGCAGAGCTTGACGAAATAAATATTATCCGATTCTTAAATTCTCTCACAACATATCAAACAATTTTGACAAGTCAGAAAGCCCTTCCTGAAGGGGAAAATTGGAGTGATTTTATTTGCATAAATCTCAAAGATACATAATATACGCTCGTAATTTTGTGTCTTCTTTCCAAATGGACAGTTTTGTTTGAGGTTTTTTACCATATATCTATGAAAAAATTTCTTTCTAGCCTCCTCTCTCTTTCTTTTTTACTCGGAATCACTACACCCGTTGTCTCCATCCATGGAGCTGAATCCGTCATACAGTTTGAGATTATTGCACCGGCAAGCGTAAAGGCAAATGAAGCCTTTGATGTGACGGTTCGTGCTATTGATGCTCAAAAAAATGTAGTCCCCTCGTATAGAGGATCCATCATATTTGCTTCTGCCCTCTTTGGAGATACCGTTCCGATGCAAGGGAAAGCAATCCAATTTTCCGCAGAAGATAACGGTGAGAAAAAGTTTAGCAAAGCCACATCGTTTAAGGATCCAGGACAAAAAACTATTTCTGTCGTGGACCTCAACGACACTGACCTTTCTGGAGAAACTAGCGTGAATGTAACGGCTTGAGATGGTGGGAATCCTTCTCAAAATACTGAACCAGTAACGGTTATATCGCCAGAGGCTAATTCAAAGATTACGAGTGATGTTGTTACCGTCAGTGGAAATACACGAAAAAATAGCAAAGTAAATATCAAGCTTAATTGAGCGCTAGCATGAACCACTACCACAGACACGAATGGTATTTTTACAAAAACTATTTCGGGTATTACTCAGCAAACGAATATTATTTCGGTTGAGGTACTTGATTCCTCAAATTCTGTTATCGGTACATCGAGTGATGTATCAGTCGGAAAAGCAGACATAGCATCCTCCATATATAATGTCACCATTTCTCCGAGTCCTACTGTAACAATAAGTAGTCCCATTATTGTAACAATTGAAGCTGATCCTGGAATGTCATCTGTTATCGCTACACTTGATGGTGTTTCTCTTTCTGCAAAAGAAGGTGATAGCACTGACGGAAAAGGAAAGTACACTATCAATACCGTTGCCCCAGCAAAAGAAGGAAGCTTTCCAATTGACATAAGTGCCACCAATGCCATATGAACCACCATAAAAAAGACCTCTGCGGTTACTCTTGTTGCCACGGGAGCGACTGTTGAAGCACCTCCTCCTGCACCTGCATTCAGAAATGTTCAAGCAGTAACAGAAATCGGACAAAGAGTAACGTTTACTTTTTGAGTTGAAAATCCTCCCGCTGATCTCGATAAGTTCCGCATTGTTTATGGTGATACTCCGAATGGATTTGAAAGTTCGGTTACCACTTATGAATCGGGAAGGATTCTCGGGACTGATGGACTCTACCATTGGTATGTTGATAAACTTGAGCAAAAAACATACTACTTTAAGGTTCTTGGACTCAAAGCTGATGGAACAACCATAGCTTGACTCAGTTCAGATCCAGTTAGTGCGACTATTGGAAAAGAAGGATGTACCATTGGAAATGTTGGCGCCATTACCGTTCAGGCTCTTGCTGATAAAAGCATTCTCATATGGGACCCTGTTCCAAACGCCATTTCTTACAATATCTACAAGGTGTTGGCGAGTGGAGATCAGGTACTCTTTCAGAATGTAAAAGAAAATAGATATACCCTCTTTCTCACTCCTGGAGAAGTAACCTACGAAGATTTTGCTATTAAGGCACTCTGTGATGAAAAAACGGAATCAAGCGTTCCTTCAACCGCCTCAAAAGTACCTACAGGGCCAATATCTATCGCATTTATTGTTATCATCTCTGGAATACTCGGGGCATTTATCCTCAGAAGACGAGCACTCTAGAAATACAAGAATTCTATCGCCACAAGAAAAAACGATTTTTCGTTTGACAACTTGACTCTTTTTTATAAAATGCGCCCACTTTTATGACTAATGGCGGTAATGGATAGTGAGTATATCATGTATACAATACCTATTACAACCTCTCATGAGTTTTATTCATTTATTTGTCATTTTCCATGCCAAACACAAAAGCTGCTAAAAAAGCACTCAAGGTAAGCTTGAAGAAAAATTCTCGAAATCGCCACTTCCAGGCCCTCCTCAAGGAGAGTGTAAAAGCGTTTGAGGCTCTCGTATCTGCATCAACCAAGGATACCAAGAAAATTCAAGAAGCTCTCGGAAAGGTGTATTCTCGTATCGATACTCTTGAGAAGAAGAATGTTATCCACAAGAACAATGCGGCTCGAAAAAAGAGCTCATTCGCAAAAATTGCAAAATCCGTAACTGCCTAAATTCATGCAAAAATGAAATTTCCGTCGTGGAGGAAAAAATGATAAACGAATCAACGAAGCTATCGTAGCTCGTGAACTTATTGTTATTTCTGACACCTGAGAATCACTCGGAAAGATGTCCCGAGATGAAGCTATCAGAAAGGCTGAAGAGGAAAATCTTGATCTCGTAGAGGTTGGTACACAAGAAGGAATAGTGCTCGCAAAAATCGTTGACTACGGAAAATACCTCTTCAAACAACAGAAACAACAATCACAGAATAAGAATAATCAAAAGAAAACCGAACTCAAAACTATGAAGCTCACCTATAAAATAGGAGATCATGACCTTGATGTTCGAAGAAATCAGGCAGAAAAGTGGGCAAAAGAAGGAAATCCAATGAAAATTATCCTCCAGCTCCGATGACGAGAGAATCAATACGAGTCACTCGCGATGGAAAAAATTGAAGAATTCATAGCATCACTTGATCACTGCTACAAGAAAGATGCCAACTCAAAACTTCAGAAACAAGGTAATAGCTTCAATGTTATCCTCTATCCAAAAAAATAATATCTCAATTCGATAATTCTTAATCATCCCTCTATGAAACTCAAGACTCTCTCAAGCGCAAAAAAGCGTGTAAAAATCACTGGAACTGGAAAGTATATCCTCGATAAGACCGCAAAGCGTCATCTTCTCAAGGACAAGAGTTCAAAGGCAAAAGGTCGTGATAAGTACGGTCACGTAATCGGACCTGCAAATGAACTTGAGGCACGTATTTCTCTCCCTTACGGAAAATAGTTCTAGAGGATAGAGGCAAGAGGATTTTTCTCCTGTTTCTTCCTAATCTCTAATCACTAATCTCTAATATCTACCTATGACTCGCGTAAAACGTGGTGTGATGACACACAAAAGACATAAAAATATTATCGCCCTCGCGAAGGGATACCGCCGCATGAACGGAAATGTCTACTCTCGCGTAAAAACAGCTATCATGAAGGCAGGGTCAAATGCCTATATTGGTCGCAAAGCCAAGAAGCGAAATTTTCGTCGACTCTGGAATGTTCGTCTCAATAATGCAGCTCGTCTCAATGGGATGACCTACTCGACTCTCATCCATGCTATGTATGAGAAGCGCGTAGTTTTGAACCGAAAGGTTCTCTCAAACCTTGCTATTACCAATCCTGAGGTATTTTCCAAGGTGGTAGAATTCGTGAAATAATCACATGAAGAACTCACAAACTCCCAAGTTCCGGGAGTTTTTTATTTGTCTTTCAGCACAAAATTTTTACAATCCACCCTATGATATCAACCCTTCTTTCTCTGGATACAAATCTCCTCATTGCGGCAAGGCAACTTGTATGATATGAATATGCTTCGTATATTGTACTTTCTTCTGAACTTGTTGTCATCTGGGCAGGATCCCTCCTCGTAGGACTCTGGCTCTATGGGGTATTCAGGCATACTTCCGAGTACAAAATTACCGCTCTCAAGATATTTTTCCTGATAATCTTGGTGTTTTTTATATACGGAATTATTAACATGGGAATTCCTCAATGGAGACTGAGTCCAGCCGAAGTGGTTGGTGGTATTAAGCCTCTTATTCCCCATCCAATTGATAACTCCTTCCCTTCTGGGCATTCTCTTTTTTCTGCGGCATTGTTCGTAGGAATCTGGAAATATCTGAGAAATTCTTGGATACTCTGAATCACGCTTGTTTGTACCCTTGTTACTACTATTTCTCGAGTTATTGGAGGGGTTCACTATCCTGGCGATATCCTCGCTGGTCTTACCTTCGGAGCTATTGGTGCTATTCTCCTCGCAAGAGTTCTCGAATACAAGATATTTGAGACAAAAATCTTCCCCCTATTTCTCAAAATTGCCTCCTGGATAAAATTATAAATTTTAAACCATCAATCATATGACCATAATTATCCCTCAACATGCAAGAAAAGCAGCAGCAGATTTTTACGATAAAATCGTGCTTTAATAGCTAGCTATAAATTCCAGACAGCACTCTTGGATGGGCTAGATGCTGGTAATATGGCCATGCGGAACTATAGAGATGGTCTTGTAATTCCTGAGGAGCTCCGAACTACCCCGACAAGATAGTATCACATTCATTTGCATTTTCTTATTTTCCTCTATAATGAGAAACAAGTAAAACAAAGACCTGCCTCCGGCGAGTCTTTTTTTTATCAAAAGAGTGTCCTGTACACAGAAAACGGTGCACACAAATGAAAACTATAGAACTCCATTGTGTGCACTGTGCACTCTACACTGTTTCCTCTAATTTCTAACATCTTCTAATCTCTAACTACTATTTTATGTTTGATATCACAAAAATCGAAGCCGCCATCAATCAGATCTCTGCTGAGAAAAAGATTGCCAAAGAAAAGCTCATAGAAATCATCGAGCAAGCTATCAAGACTGCGTATAAGAAGGACTATGCGAGCAAGGATGCCAATGTAAATGTCCACCTCGATATGTCGACTGGCCAAGTAGATATCTCTATCGAGAAGACTATCGTAGAAGAAGTCATGGACCCAAGTATTGAAGTTTCCTACGAAGAAATCGGAGGAGAAGATTCTGGATTTGCTCTTGGAGATACAGTAGAGATCGATGTTTCTGATGAAGTTACTGGAAGTGAAGCATTTGGTCGTATTGCTTCTCAAGCAGCAAAACAGGTAATCGTTCAGAAAATTGGAGAAACTGAGAAAGAAAAACTCTATTACCTCTTCAAAGATAAGGAAGATACTGTGGTGAGTATGCGTGTTGAACTCGTCGAGAAGAATCGTGTCGTATTTGACTACAATGGGAATCAAGTTATCCTCCCAAAGAGTGAGCAGAATCCAAAGGATAAATATATCCCTGGACAACGTATGCACCTCTATGTTCGCAAGGTTGAGATTGACCCAACAACTGGTCCACGTGTAGTCCTCTCTCGCAAGGATAAGGAACTCGTAGTAAAACTTTTTGAAATCAATACTCCAGAGCTTGAAGAAGGAACCGTAGAAATCGTCTCTATCGCTCGTATGCCAGGTGTGAAGACCAAGATTATCGTTGCCTCTGATGATTCTGATGTTGATCCAGCAGGATGTCTCATCGGACCAAAGGGAATGCGTGTTCGCTGAATTGTTGATGAGCTCTTCGGTGAGAAAATTGATATCCTCAACTATACCACTGACCAGAAAGAAATGGTTCGTCGTGCGCTCGTTCCAGGAGTGGTGGAAGACATCGAGATCAATGAGGAAGAGAACATCATCCGCGCAACTGTGAAGGATGAAGAAAAAGCAAAGGTCCTCGGACGTGGTGGAACCAATATCAACATCGCTGGAGACCTCCTCGGATACCGTATCTCTCTCACGACTATCGAGGGAAAGACGGTTGATGCGAGTGAAGTAGTAGAAGAATAGAAAATAGGTTTTAGAGAACAGGATAGAAGGGAATCCTCTTTATATTTCTATAAAACGGATTTTTGTTTTGGAATTTCTATTTTGCTTCTTTATTTTTGTGAGTTTTGATTTTCTGTTGACGAAGTTTTTGTAGAAATTCGGAACTGTTTGACGACCATCGGGAGGAGTTTTTCGAATTTCCAAAAACGAGTCGGAAACAGAACACAAAACGAGCAAACAGAAAAGAAGAAGCTTTTGGTACTTTTCAA
>JAYRRZ010000031.1:0-21030 GCA_041909865.1 Candidatus Altimarinota bacterium
CGAAAAATCAAGAGAAATGATAAAAAAGTATGTATAATATAGAAATTTATCTGATTTTTTTATATTTTCGCTTCACTCTGGCGTATATTTTCCTTTACCTAAGCCACGATATCATCTATCTTGAAAAATTTAGTACTGGAAAAAAAGATTAATATTCATGGGTAATAAGTTTATTTACACTAAGAAAAAAGATTAATTTTGTACCTTTTTTGGATTATTGGTATTTTTTGTCAAGAACAACTTACAGATGTATATTTGGTGTGGATTTATGGTTGCAAGTGGTTACATTTCCTGAAATTTTTTACAGGTCATTTTTCATGAGAAATTTATAAAATCACCCTATAGGTTCTTTACAAAAAATCATTTCTCGATATATTCTCCCTGCTGTTCTACTTCCATTATTTTTCGACTTATGAAATCTATGATTTCTGAGTCTCGTAAAAATTTGACGGAAAGGTCTCTGCTACCATTTGATTTATAAAATCCCTTGCATGTATCTTTGCAAGGGATTTTTAAGTAGCAATTTTTGATGTCGAGGCGAGAATCCGAATGTTAGCAAGTAAAATGAGCATACGAAAAACGCTATGACAGCTCTTGCATCCTATAAATATCTCATTAAAAAAATCTTACGGAACTTCAAAAAAGAATGCATAAGATTTTTTTGATTTTTTCTCACTTTTATATAAGATACCATCGAAAAATTTAATTTTACAATATTTTAACCAAAAATCTATGGCACGCTGAGATGTTATTATTCGCTTTGATGAACTCACTTATGGCTACATTGCGCCAAAATGGCTCCTCAATGAGGCATCATTTTCTATCCGAGAAGGCTCAAAAATCACCCTCATGGGACAAAATGGGGCTGGAAAATCCACTATTTTCAAGCTCATAACTGGAGAACTCAAGCCTCACGAAGGTCGAATCCATATCACCAATGGAAAGCATATTGCGATTGCAAAACAAGTTATGTCTCATGATGACAAGCACTCAACCATAGCGGCATATTTCCGTAAATATTCACGAAGTGACGCTCATAATATTGATCGCGATATCAAGGAAGTACTTGAGGCAGTGGATTTTATGCCAAAAGCTCCCACGAATTCTTCCCTTTCCAAAGAAGAAATCTATGCAGGATTTCTCGAACGAGAAATCAGAAGCTTCTCAGGATGACAACAAGCTCGCCTCCTTCTCGCCTGAGCTCTCATCCAGAATCCTGACATCCTCCTTCTCGATGAACCAACTAACAATCTCGATAGCGCTGGAATCTGGAATATGACTTCATTTCTCCAGAACTATGAGGGAACCGTGCTGGTAATTTCCCATGATGCCGAGTTCTTGAATAGCTTTACTGATGGGATTCTCTATCTTGATGTATTTACCAAAAAAGTGGAACAATTTGTCGGAGACTATCACGATGCAGTAGAGCAAGTCGAGAGAAGAATCGAGGCACAGAATCGTGAAAATGCCCGTCTTGCAAAAGAGGCTCAAGCTGCAAAAGAACAATCCAATGAATTCTCCCATAAAGGAGGCAAGCTCCGTGCCGTAGCAAAAAAACTCGGAGAAAAAGCGGAAGAACTTGAATCCCAAATTACTGACACTCGTCGTGAAGACAAAACTATCCGCGACTTCACGATACCAAATCAAGAAGGTATTGGTGGTCAGATTATCCAGATTAAGAGCGTTCAAGTTATCCGAGATCATGAAGCTGTTGAGATGCCAGTCAATGATATCTCTCTCGGGAAAAATCGTCATCTTCTCCTCTCAGGACCGAACGGAATCGGAAAATCTACCCTCCTAGAGTCTATCGCCAATAGTACGGCAAAATGAGTCACTATAGCACCTGGAGTAAATATTGGATACTACCGGCAGGATTTCTCTACGCTTGATTTTAATCAGAAAGTCTATGATTGTCTCTTCGAAGCAAGTGGACGAACGATCAATGACAAAGAGCTTCGATCATTTGCGGCATGATTCCTCATAACGGGTGAAATCATGAACACTCAGATTGGCGCCCTCTCCGAAGGACAAAAAGGACTCGTCATGTTTGCTACCCTTGCTCTTCAGAAACCAGGACTCCTCATCCTCGATGAACCCACCAATCATATCAACTTCCGTCACCTCCCAGTGATTGCAAAGGCTCTTGATGAGTATGAAGGTACCATGATCCTCGTCTCACATATCGATGAATTCGTATGGCAAGTGAGGATTGATGAGTACCTAGAGTTGGAGTAGATTCTCTCTCTAAAAAAATATTTCTGTTGAATTATTGTTATTATTTTCAAATTTATTTTTTCTTTAATAATCTTCCATCTCACACTTCGTGCCTAGAAGGACGTATTGCTATTTTTTAGCGTTTTCTTAAAATGGGTCCACTATAATGAGATATATCGTCGATATCGAGATTCTCCGAAAATAATTCACCTTTCCCTTTTTCTAGTCACTAATATCTAATCATATTATCTACTTTACCTACATCCTCCGCTGTGCTGATGATACGATCTATACAGGGATTACCACGGATATAGAGCGGAGGATTATCGAGCACAATCATGATGATAAAAAGTGAGCACGGTATACACGGGCACGACGACCAGTAGAGCTCATCTATCATGAAAAACACGCCTCGAGGAGCGAGGCGTGCAAAAGGGAATATACAATTAAACAGATGACAAAAGAGGAAAAGGAAAGAATTATACGGCCGCTTTGAAAGTGAGATTAGGCATATCTAAGATAGCGGCGGCGGCTTGTTGTATATTTGGAACTATTCTATTGTCTTCAAATATTGGTAAAACCTTTGTTTTTGTTCACTCATATCTTTCAGCATAATTCTGAAGTACCTTAAGTAGACTGGTAACTTCTTTCGAAACTGGACCTATGTGTAATAATGCCAAAAAACCAAACAATTCAAGCTCGATTTCATCTAATTCACTTTGTGTCGATACTGGATTGGAATCTAGAAATTGAAGAACCCTACGTTTTAGGACTTTGGGATCCTGAATATTATATCCTCGTATTGTTGCTATATTCCTGACAAGATATTTAATATCATCTTGAGTAGTTCCTTGGGTAGGAGTATTCATCTATACCTATGTTAGAAAATAACATAATAAGAATAGTTATTAATTTTTAATTGTCAATATTATTTTTTAATTGTTTTTATATTTCCTCACATTTCCATTTTCAGCTCTATCCGTTCTCACTCGTGGATATCTCCCGAGAGAATCTGGAGAGATAGTGGATTGATGATATAATCCATGATGGCTCGCTTGAGTGGCCGTGCCCCGAGCGCCACATCATAGCCAAGTACCGAGAGATGGGTCATGACGCTCTCATCCCATAGCACCTCGATTCCCTGTCATCGTAGCCTCTCTGTCACTTCTGCGAGAAGGAGTCAAGCTATTTCATGGATATTATCCTCGGTAAGAGCATCATAGATGACGATATCATCGATACGATTGAGGAACTCGATACGGAAATATTTGCGGAGCTCAGCGTGAATCATGGTATTTCGTTCTTCTTTATCCTTGATTTCCTCGATATACTGACTTCCGATATTCGAAGTCATGATGATAATGGTATTTTTCATATTGATTTTCCGACCTTTTCCATCCGTCACTTGCCCCTCATCGAGAATCTGGAGGAAGATATTCCATACATCAGGATGTGCTTTTTCTACCTCATCAAGGAGAATAACCGAATACGGATGTCGTCTCACTGCCTCAGTGAGTTGCCCACCCTCATTGTATCCAACATACCCTGGAGGTGCACCGATGAGTCGTGCTACCGAGTGGGATTCCATATATTCGCTCATATCGAGGCGAATATAGGCGTTTGGGTTATTCCAGAGAATACGGCAGAGAGCCTTGGCGGTTTCTGTCTTTCCTACACCAGTTGGACCAAGAAAGAGAAAAGAACCAATCGGTCGATGAGGGTCCGAGAGTCCTGCTTTGTTTCGCTTGAGAGCCTGAGCCACCTTCTGCACCGCGTCATGCTGACCGATGACGGACTTTTCGAGCTCATCCTCTAGATGTGCATAGAGTGCCCCTTCCGATTGGAGCAGTTTTCCTGCTGGGATACCCGTCCACTTGGCAATAATACCTGCAATATCATGATCTCAAACTGTCTGATCTGACTTGGTATTTTGTTCGATAGATTCGAGTTTCTGACGTTTCTCTGGGATCTGACCATAGCGGATAATCGCTACCTCCCGATACTCACCACGTGATTCGAGATCAAGGGCCTTTTGTTCGAGAATAGCGAGCTCATCACGGAGTTTCCCGATATTTTCCCGTTCGGATTTTGCCTTTTCCCACTCTTGTTTCATCGTCTCGAACTTTTCCTTTTTGGTGCTGAGTTCATTTTCGAGTTCAGTGAGACGATTCATCTTTTCTTTCTCATCCTTGATTGCCTGGCGTTCGATCTCAAGAGAGCGGATTTCTTTCTCGAGTTTATCGAGTTCTACTGGACGGGAATATGCCCGCATTTTCACGCTCGATGTTGCCTCATCGAGGAGATCGATGGCTTTGTCTGGGAGCTTGCGATCACCAATATAACGAATCGAGAGATCAACTGCCGAAACAATCGCATCATCACTGATAGATATACCGTGGAAAGCTTCATATCGTTCCTTCAAACCTCTGAGAATAGCGAGGGTATCTTCACGACTTGGCTCTTCCACTGGAACTGGTTGGAATCGTCGCTCGAGCGCACCATCCTTCTCGATATATTTCCGATATTCCACAAGAGTTGTAGCACCAATCACTTTGATACGGCCACGAGCAAGTGAAGGCTTGAGAAGATTTCCTGCATCTCATCAACCCTCAGGAGCTCAAGCTCAGACTATCATATGGAGTTCATCTATGAAAAGTATGATTTTTCATTCGCTCTTTTCTACCTCGTCAACAACTCCTTTGAGACGCTCTTCGAACTGTCCACGATAGCTCGCTCCCGCGATGAGGGATGTGAGATCAAGGGTTCGAATTTCTCTACCATAGAGCATCTCCGGGACCTCTTTGGCAATAATCTTCCGAGCAATTCCCTCGACAATAGCCGTCTTCCCAACTCCTGGGTCTCCAACGAGAACCGGATTATTTTTGGACCTGCGAGAGAGTATCTGGATAGTACGATATATCTCATCCTCACGTCCAATGACTGGGTCAATTTTTCCAGTCCGAGCTTGTTCGGTGAGATTGATGGTGTATTTCTCTAGTGGAGAACGGTTGTCTGATTCTTGGAATTGTGCTTGCATAGTTTCATTTGATTACAAAATAATTAGCACTTGTATTATATACGTGCTAATTATAAAATCAAAAGATTTTTTATGAAAAGGACTGAGTAAATCTTCCCTATCCTAAAGAAAGGGGATTTTTATAATATACTCCTGTACTCGACCTACATAAAGAATTCCATATACCCAATTACGAGAATGGCTAAATCAGCGAAAATATGAAAGATCCAAGCTCCCCAGATGCCTCCCGTTTTCTCATAGAGCCATGAGAAGAATACAGATCACAAACAAAGTCCAAAAAGCGCGAGACCGAGTATCCACCCTGAGAACCAGGTTCCAAATATCGTGATATGATAGAGTGAGAACATACCTGCGCTCACAAGATATGCGGACCATCGTGAGTTTTCTCGGAGAGTATGGAAAACGACTCCTCGAAAGAAATATTCTTCGGTAAGCGAATTACCGAACATAATATATGCAAAGACGAGAAGAAACGTCATCTCATTGATATGTCGACTCTCCATAGAGAGCTGAATCGCCTCCCAGTCAATACTCTCTCGCAGGAGCCAATAGGTGAGTCCTATCACTACCATTGAAACAAGCCCAAATCACACTCCATACAAGACACTTGCCCGAGTGATATGTCCGAATCTCCCAATCGGTCGATGAAGCATCCATCCGAGCACGAGGGGAATGACAAGAAAAGATACAACCTTTTGCATCATCTGCACGATATAAACTGGATGGTAGATATTCTCCGTAATATAGAGGAGAATACACGCGATAATCGCGTAGACGAGGATGAACCGATGGATATACAACATACTCAGGAGTATCTGGAGAATAGGAGAAAAAGCAAAGAAAATACTCTAAATTGAAAATCTTTGCAAGATTACTATTCTTTTTATACTAATGATTTTGCCTCAGAAACTCGATAATATAGTTTTTATCCCAAAGCTCTATCCCATACTTATAAGCCTCCGACACAGCATCAGGAGTAAATCAAGTAGTTGTAACAAATATACCTCAAACTGGAATCGTTTGACCATTCATAACACCATTAAGTTCACGAATTTTCTCTACACCAATGGTGTCATCTCGATAATGCGATAAGCTAATTCTTATTGCTCTCCCTCACCTTGATATGCAGCTCTCTGAGTTGTTCTTCATCAACATGAGCTGGAGCATTCATCATCGCGTCTTCTGCCTTTCCTGACTTCGGAAATGCATAGATTTCGCGGATATTGGTCTCATCACGGAGAATCATAAGCAATCGGTCGAATCCAAAGGCAAATCCACCATGTGGAGGAACTCCGTACTGGAATGCGGTATACATCGCACCAAACTTCTCTTTTACCTCTGCCTCACCCTTACCAACGATATTGAACGCCTTCACGAGCGCCTCGAGGTTGTGATTGCGGATAGAACCTGAGAGTATTTCATAACCATTACACGCGAGATCATACTGACATCCATAGATAGAGAGTGGATTAGGATTCCCTTCAAAGGCCGAGAGTCCACCATGAGGCATAGAGAATGGATTGTGTTCAAAATCATACGAACCATCATCTTTTTGCTCATACATAGGAAAATCCGTCACCCAACAGAAAGCAAGTTCATCCTTATCCACGAGGTCGAATCGGTCACGACAAGCAATACGAACTTGACCGAGCACCTTGCAGGCAACCTTATGTTCTCCAGCCCCGAAAAATATCATATCCCCAACCTGTGGAGCCAGCTTGGCCTCAAGAGCAGCAAGCTCCCCACCAGTGAAGAACTTAAGAATCGGAGACTTAGGGCCGTCGGCCTCATAGATGATATACGCAAGCCCTCCAGCACCATTGGCCTTCGCTACTTCTGTGAGAGAGTCAATCTCAGAGCGAGAAAGTGTCTTCCCTTCGAGCTTCATTGCCTTCACCACTCCACCCTCAGCAACCGTCTTGGCGAAGAGAGAGAATCCAGAATTCTCAAAATCTGCCGTAAAATCCTCGAAGTGCATGTCGAATCGGATATCTGGCTTGTCAGAACCATAGGTATTGACAGCCTCCTTGTGTGTGAGCCGACGGAATGACCCATCATCATTGCTGTTCACAATTTTTTTGTCAGTAATTGTGTTAATAAGATTTTTTGCAAAAGGTTCAGCAACCGCAAACACATCATCTTGTTCAACGAAGCTCATCTCACAATCAATCTGATAGAATTCGCACGAATGACGATCCGCGCGAGGGTCCTCATCTCGGAAACATGGGGCAATCTGGAAGTATTTATCTACTCCGCCGACCATGAGAAGTTGTTTGTATTGTTGTGGGGCTTGCGGGAGGGCGTAGAACTTCCCATGATGGAGACGGGATGGGATGAGATAGTCACGAGCGCCTTCTGGTGAAGATACGGTAAAAATCGGAGTCTGAACCTCAAGGAATCCATTCGCCGTAAACCAGTCGCGAGAAAACTTGTTCATCTCGGCACGGAAGGCAATCTTGTCAAAAACTGACTTGCGACGGAGGTCGAGGTAGCGATACTTGAGGCGGATATCCTCATTTGCTCCAGTATGCTCAGAGATCTCAAATGGTGGAACCTCGGATTTCGAGAGAATCTCAGCATGAGTGATGATGACCTCGATTTCCCCAGTTACCAGTTTATCATTGGATTGCCCCTCTGGACGACTACGAACGGTTCCGGTGAGCTTCGCGACGTATTCAGAGCGAAACGTATCTGCTACCTTCCAGGCAGCTTCGTTTTCTGTTGGATCATAGACGGCCTGAGTGATACCATAGCGGTCACGGAGGTCGATGAAGATGAGTCCTCCGTGGTCGCGACGATTGGCTACCCAACCTGAGAGAGTGACAGTTTGTCCGATATGAGCGGCAGTGAGTTCGCCGCAAGTATGACTTCGGTGCATAAAAAAAGATTAATGGTAATGTTAAATGTTTCCTAGCGTATCTTCATCCTCCTCTTCCAATCTCGTTCTAATTTCATCTAGGGTTTCATCTCCGTACATCCAATAGATTGTTCCTGCTGGCCAACTCTTATCAACATATTTCAATATTATCGCTGCTGCATGAGAAGGACTAAGAATCTGTCCATTATATTCGATTTTTCTATCATCTACTACTCTAGCTCGAACGCTCTCATCACTCACAAAGGTTAATTCAGAACCAACTGGAATATTTGCCATACTGAAACGGAATGGTGGCCTTCTTCTTCTTGCCTCATCCAAAGCTCTTTGGTCCTCAATATTCTCAACTATATCCTGTCATGGGGTAATATTCGTAATTTCTGCTATCTTTACTGCTGCCATTACGCGACTAGGAGCAATTTTAAAGAATTCTCTCTTTGGATTTACTCGATTATCTCAAAAAGCTTCATGTAACTGTCTTTCAACAAAATCACAATTTCTTACCGTGCAGGCGTAGAAACACGTGAAAGGTAAGGGTATGCTAGTTGAAGAACTTAGCTCCTTAATCCGCTGCTCTAGACTGGTTGTTGTTTTACCAATTTTTACATAACCAGGCATTGCCTCATTTGTCAGTATATAAATAATTTGCTCCATAGAAATTAAAATAAAAAAACACACAAAATAAACTTTCATGTGCTTCGGTTCGATTTTGATTCGAAAGGTGCCACCGAGGCTGTACTTGATTGTATTTTCGTGACGGAGATTCTCGACTCCGCATGGTTCTAGTAGGCTTTCGCTGTTCTTCCATGAGCTCGCGGGTGTTGGCCGCTCAAGTGCTTTTCTTAGATTTGATATTATGAGGAAATGAAAGAAAGTCAAAAAAACTGAGGAAAATCCCCAGTTTCTGATTATTTCACGAGAGCAGATGAGGTTACTGGAACGGCTTTGGAAACTTCTGCTCATTTTTCAGCTTTATATTGAAGTGAATTCTTCTGGGAAAAAGGCGAAGAGAGAGTCCATGACTTTACTCCATTTTCCGCAAGCGTGTAAACCGTATCCCCAACATAGAGAGTTCGGTTGATAAAATCTGAAGAGTAATTCCAGAGCTGATTCACCAAGTACTCATCCACGGTCGCTGTCGAGTAACAATATTGTGGTACATAGCGGGAAGAACTTGGACAATACGAAGAACCATCGAGGAGAGTAACACACTTTGTTGTCTCCTTTCCGCTATATTGAGCACACTCTTTTTTCCACGCATCCGTGAGTGTTGATGCTGATGGTATATGAGAGAGTCGGAACTTCTCAGTGATAGTACCAGGAACGATAGAAATACCCACTACTCACTGAAATGCTTTATTCGAACGATAGGTATTCTCAGAATCTTTTGCGCTTGTCATGAGGGTTGCTGGCAAGAGGAGGAGATTTTTTTCCTTATAGTAGACGAATGCACGAGGATTCTGGAGAACTTCACTGGATGAACCAGCATCACCCAGAATGAGAGAACCTTCTTTCTTTGGGTTTTTTACATCGGCAACATTGTAGAGGTCTACCTTGAGTCCGCCATTTTGTGTGCCACCCCACTTATTTGTATAGGTATCATACCCGAGTCCGATAAGTCGGTTCGTATCATATGGATGAAGGTATGTGGAGTATCCAGGCATTATGAGTTCACCGAGAATTTTTGGAGCAACAGGTGTGCTCATATCTATGACAAAAAGTGGATCAATCTGCTCAAAAGTAACGAGATAGAGTCGATTGCCAATAAATTTGGCTGATTGAAAATTCTCCCCTTTCGCTATATCCGAGAGATTTCCGATAACCTTCCCACTTGTGTCTATGACAGATACTGATGTGGAATTGTTATTCTCACCACTCGACCAATCATGATGACTATTGACGATACGAAAGTTCCCACCTGCATCCTCATCCATAGAATACTGATTGAGAGGATTTCCACTGAGAGTGGTGGTAGTCTTATAATTCGCCGTTCCATTCCCGAGAGCAAATCGGTGAACCAATGTAGATGAAGTATACTGATATGATGGAGCTATACATCGAGTCCCTTTCGAACACCGAGCAGTATTCTCAGTATTTTGACTTACACTGGAAACAAGATACAAGGAAGACTGACTCATATGAATCTGGGAAACGGAACCAAATACCAAAGAAGATTTTACCTTTGGTCGAGGAATTGCTATGTCAATACTAGAAATAGTCGTAAATGAAGGGCTAATATCAAGGGCTGTAAGGGTTTTTCCTTCAGGAAGAATAAAGGCAATATCCTGACAAGTTTCAGAAGCTCGACGAACCGATTGGAGATACTTGGAGAAACCAAATCGAGCAAAAGGATTTGGGAGGGTATCTCGAATCTCAGGAACAATATTCGTAAGAGAAACATCATTTTTGAGGGCGTGCTTGATATCATAGAGCTTATTGCCTGATTTCGCAAGAGAAGAGATATAGTATGGTGGGACTCGAAAATCTGCCTGTGTAATAAAATATAATTGGCTTCCATTGAGTCTTGAGTCTTGGAGGTAGCCATCCACTTCATGTGAATGAGCAAGAACCGGAGAACTTGGTTTGGAAATATTGTATACAACAATAAACACCTTTTGATCAGGAGCGTACCAACGATAATTCCAGTAACCATATGGAGAATTGTAGTATTTCTGTCCTATGATAATAAGTTGGCTTCCAGATACGTAAAGATTGATATTGCTAAAATTAGAAGTAAGCTTAATGGTGGCAACTGATGCGAGAGTTTTTGCATCTACTATCTCAACGGTATTAGCAGTCTGTCGGTATTGGTAGAGATTTTTTCCGTCTGTTTTTACAATATCTGCCTCATCTACTCCACCAACCTGAATATTAGTAGTAGAGTGATGCTCACTTGCCGAAGCTCCTGCGTTTGAATCATCCGCAACAGCAGATTTTTCTGCTACGGCACCAGTAGGAGCAAGAGAATCAAGCATCATTCCCCGGCTATACATTGGATAGGGTGACCAATATCGATCACTATAGGCAGAGAGAATATCTCCCATAGTGTTTTTGAGTTCATCACAAGAACCAAACTTTTTGAGAGAGAACTTTACCTGCGTTGTATTACTCGCAGTACACTCTGAAACCTCTTTCCACCCTGAAGGAACATCACATGGAGTTGGAAAATTCTTACACTCTCCAGTAGTGAGATTCTTCGCTGGTTGTATGACTTGAATACAGGCAGTCGCCGCAAAAGTAGATACCGGAAGAAATAAGAGAAGCAAGAGAATAATTTTTTTCATACAAAAGAAGGTAAAATACTAAACTCCTACCTATGTAAGACGCTATACCGAAAAATAGGTGACAAAAAAATAGTATCCTTTTCAAGAAAAAAGTAAAGTATCATTCGATTATTACTTCCATGATTATTCTCCAAATATCTGAACCATATATACCTTTCCGTTCTTTATAGCATATCCAATCCCAACTTTTGTCCAGGATGGATCGAGCATATTTGAGCGATGACTTCATGATTCCTCGAGCCCCTGTTGCAAGAAAATATCAGATACATTTCATCCAGCAATATTCTCTGCCATACGAGTAGGTGTTTTTATTCACAATGCGATTGCTACATCCATAAAGTTCTTTCCGTCTTTCGTTTCATGTTGGATATGATCATTTTCTGCCATGTAGTTGGCTCGAGCCTGTGCAATAGCTCTCAGATTCTTCTGATCTGACGAGAGAAGACTTCTTCCGAGAGAAGCTCGGAGCCGATTGATGGCTGAAATAGAATCCCTCTCAACGGTTGATTGCTGTTTTCGTATAGTTAACTTCTCTTGTTCTGATAATACTGGCAATACTGGCCACACCTTTCATTGAAAAAGTGGGATGTTTACGTAGGCAAATCCTTTTGAATCAACAAATTCGAGCTTGTACGTACCAGTATCACGAAATGGAAAACTTCCCGTAATCCATACTCCAGTTTTGAGGTAGCCACTCGTATCAATGTACCCTTTAGCAAAGTCAAGCTCTCGCACATCGCCATTTGGAAGGGTCACATAATATCAAGAACGAATTTGTATTCCTGGTTTGAGACGAAAACGGAAATTGGCAATTTGTTTGTTTGTTTTTATCGACACATTCTCACGACCAACTGGATCACGAATGATATCGAGCCGAACACTTCCAGAATACAATCCTGGAAGTGACTGACTCCTATCAAGGGATGAAGGCGTTGATAAAATAAAACCACTCATAAACACCTGGGCATTCCCTGGAGTAAATTTTATCCCATCAAGCGATATCGATCACTGTCCATGAGATTGAAAAACTCTCCCATCTCTCACAATAGCAATATTTGACCAAATATTTTCTGGAAAGACGATACGAGGAAACTCTCCTCCAGAAATAACAGGATATATGCGATTCGCTGTACTCGGAATAGATGGATATGCGAGCGATTCTTTTGGAATGGTTCTGATAACCGGCATACTTTTGACCTCGAAGGAATTCCCTGCAGCAATCACCAGTTCAAAGTCACCAGGTTCAAGCGGTAATTGAAGTGAATAGATAAAATTCCCAGAAGAATCAACGGATACTAATTTCTTGAGGATTTCTTTATTAGAATTCTTCTCTTGGAGAAATAAAAATACTGTCTTCTTATTAATGGTTACTCGTCACTTCAGAGTTATTGAATCTCAGGCAAAGTACGTATTTGCAATTTTTTGTGTCAAGATCACTCCTAAATCTGAGAATATATCTCATGCGAAATTCCTCTTTATAAAATTTCCTGTATTGGTTCCAATATTTGTGATAGAAACATTGGAGATTCTACCAGTATCTATGGGCGAAAATACCTCAAAAGCACTTCGAGAGAAATCAATCACATCTGGATATCTATTACAATTGGGTCTATCATTAGCAGTTACCACAACTCCTGTATTTCCGTATTGAGCATATACATACTGTCAAAGATTGATATCACACACTGCCGCAGAAAATCCCTTTTGAGAAAAGACCGTTCCGTTGGCGGTACGCGAACCCTCAAAAGCATCAGAGTAATATGTCCCCTCAAGAGCAAAGGTATTCAGAGATCAGCCAATAACCAAAATAATGGTGATAATTCGGGGTAAGTATCGAGTCATAAAAAGGAAATCAAGAAACTTCTTAGAAAGGAAAATTAGATACGTATTCAAGATTTTTATTACGCCTGAACCTCAGGAGAGACAATATCATCATCAGTATCATCCTCATCTGTACGGAGAACGACTGCAGCAGAAACAAAGGCATCATTGGAATCTTTCAGTTTTGCCAAGATAACTCATTGGGTGGTTCGACCCGTGATACGAACATCCGCAAGTGGTACACGAACTGTTTGTCCACCCTTAGAAATCATAATAACACTATTATTCACCTTTTCTTCTTCGGTGAGAGTATATGCACCAATAATAGATCCTGTTTTTTCTGTTGTTGCTCCTACCTTTACTCCACTTCCTCCTCTTCCTTGTTCTCGATATTCTTCAAGGGCACTAATTTTTCCGAGTCCATTTTCTGAAACGGTAAAGATATATTTTGCCACCTTCCCAGCAACACATCCTTCGATGAGTGCATCACCATGTGCGACTTTCATTCCACGAACACCCGCGGCAGCACGACCCATGACTCGAACATCATTTTCATCGAACTGGATAGCCTTTCCTCCACGAGATACAAGAAGGATATTATCGGTACCATCAGTGACACGAACCCATCCAAGTGAATCCCCATCGTGTGGTTTCATAACGATAAGTCCACTTGCGCGAACATTCGCAATTTCGGAAATATCAATTCGTTTTACTACTGCCTCACGTGAAATGAGGAATAGATGTTTGCCGGTAGTGTTCGTGAGATCGAGCACTGTGGCGATTGACTCATCTTTTGCAAGAGCGAGGAATTGAACAATTGGCTGCCCCTTTGCAGTACGTTGCATCTCTGGAATCTCATACGTTGGAATACGGAACACTCGTCCAGTGTTCGTAAAGAACATAAGCGTATTATGATTCTTGGTAGATAGAATAGTATCAATCTCATCCTCATCCTTGACCGCCATGGCAATCCCCTTACCACCTCGACGTTGTGTTCGGAAGCTAGAAGCCTTCACACGTTTTACATATCCATTCTTCGAAAGAGTCACTACAACATCTTCATTCGGAATAGTATCAGTCGGATTAAATTCTCCCACCGCTCCAAGATGGATCTCTGTACGGCGTGGGTTATCATATTTTTCTCGGATTTCCAAGAGCTCATCACCAATAATTTTTGCTACACGCTCAGATTTTGCAAGGATATCCTTGAGGTCAGCAATAAGAAGGAGTTTTTCAGCAAGCTCATCCTCAATCTTTTTTCGTTCAAGACCAGCGAGTCGCTGAAGTTGCATTTCCAAAATAGCAGTAGACTGTCTATCAGAAAGGTTAAAACGCTCCATGAGTGCGTCATGTGCCTCCTCCTTTGTTTTTGATTCTTTGATAGTTTTGATGACGGCGTCGATATTATCCAATGCAATCTTGAGTCCCTCGAGAATATGAGCACGTGCCTCAGCCTGAGCAAGCTCAAAACGAGTACGACGAGTGATAACTTCTCTACGATGTTCAATAAATGCTTCAAGAAGTTCTTTAAGATTGAAGAGTCGTGGCTGAATCCCACGATCCGTGAGCCCAATCATATTGTATGAAAAACTTGTCTGGAGTGGTGTAAGCTTGTAGAGTTGATTGAGTATCTTCTTCGGAAAGGCATCACGCTTAAGTTCAATAACCACACGAACTCCTTCCTTGTTGGATTCATCGCGAATATCTGCTACCCCAACAATGATTTTCTCACTCACAAGATCAGCAATCTTCTCAACAAAATCTTTTTTATTCAACTGATATGGAACTTCTGTAATAACAATCAACTCGCGTCCTGCGCGCCCCTCTTCGATACCAGCACGCCCACGGAGAACAATAGATCCGCGACCACGAGTATAGGCATCAATTATATCTTTTTTATTATAGATAATTCCTCCCGTTGGAAAATCTGGTCCCTTGACGAAATCAAGAAGGTTTTCTATGGTGACACTTTCAGGATCTGGATGATGGAGCAAAAACATACTCGCGTCAACGAGCTCACCGAGATTGTGTGGTGGAATATTGGTTGCCATACCCACAGCAATTCCCATTGCTCCATTGAGAAGAAGATTTGGTATACGAGTCGGGAGAACGCTTGGTTCTTGTTTGGAAGCATCATAGTTATCCCTCCAGTCGACCGTCTCCTTGTCAATATCAGCAAGCATAAATTCTCCGAGCTTTGCCATTTTTACTTCCGTATAACGCATCGCCGCGGCATTATCTCCATCCATGGAACCAAAGTTTCCCTGCCCATCCACGAGTGGATAACGCAGAGAAAAATCCTGGGCCATACGAACCATAGAATCATATACGGCCATATCTCCATGAGGATGATACTTACCAAGTACTTCACCGACAACTGTAGCAGATTTTCGGTATTTTCCCGTTGCACGGAGACCCGTATCATACATAGCATATAGGATACGTCGATGCACTGGCTTCATCCCATCACGAATATCTGGGAGAGCACGATGCACGATAACACTCATCGCATAGTCGAGATAACACGTTTCCATCTCATCAACGATATTTCTATCGGCATCACCATCATAGGTAATCCCTACCATTGGGACGATAGCAGAGTCGGAATTTTTTTGAGTTTCAGGCATCTCAGAGGAAGATTCTGGAAGGTCAACATTTTCTGGAGTTTCAGACATTTTCTGGAATGATTATAAAAAATAATGCTCCGTAAGAAGAGCGGAAGAATGGATTCAAAAATCCCCTCAAGTATAGGAAAATAAGGGGATTTTGCAAGAGATTTTACCTGGTTTTCTTGGCTTAAATATCATTAAAATTTACTGGGACTGTATCATTTCCAGATCATTCAGAATAGATAGTGTCACCTCCTCCAAATATCCGATTCGTCAATACTTTTATAGTTTCAAAAATGCTATTCGGAGAAAGATAGTCATGATTCCCGAGACCGAGCATCTCCGCTGCCTTCGGAGCGACAAAAATGGAAATAACAATAACAACAATACCAATGACCGCATAACGGATACTATTAATGGCTGGTTTTACCTTTTCATCCTTTCATCCAGAAAGAATCAGCATAAGTCCACCCCAAATAATGAACAATATTGCCGCAAGACCCGCGACAAGAACCACGAGAGAAATTCAGGTTCGAATAATGTCACTAGCGGTATATGATGAACTAGAATCAAGCACCGCTCAGGCCGCTTGTACCGAAGGAATAAAAGAGATATCCATAGTAATTAAAGGTTATCAAAACTATTAGGGAGTCCTCTATCTGAGGCTGGATCGGAAAGTCCTCAAGGAGAATCAACTTCCACTCAAAAAATCTTCCCAGAAATCTCAGCAATAGTTGAAAGAATCATCCTTGGTTTCATATATTCACCGTACGTAAGACCAAAAAGGTTTAAAACAATTGGTGAAGCAAACAACACTATCATAAGAAATATAATACCAATAACCGCATGTCGAATATGGTTTACTGCCGGTTTTATCTTTTCTTCCTTTCATCAAGAAATAATCATAAGAAAACCTCACCAAATCATATACCCAATAGCAAGTAGTCCTGAAAAGAGAACTACCACTGCTATCGCAATACGGATGATGTCTTCAATTGGATACTCCTGAAACATACGATGATATTACCAAAATGAGAAGAAATGTAAAATATTTTTCGAAAGAAATTTCGAAAAAGCCAATTATGCGGTTGTTCTGTCCTCTATGACACGAAGATTAACACGGGTTCAGCTCTTTGAGCCAAAAACTCGGACAACCGTACGAAGAGATTCGATTGTTTTGCCTCCACGACCAATAATAGAACCCATATCAGCTGGATCTACCCGAAGAGAAAGGAGGGTTCAAAGTTCATCATGCTTTTCAGTAATCTCAATTGCTGCAATATTATCAACAAGCGATTCAATAATATACTGGAGAAAATCTTTTGCTGTCATAGACGAATGAAGTGAAAAAATAGAGCGGTCGAAGGTGATACTGACAAATTTCGAAAATTCCCCCGAATTCGAGGGAAAATCAATTATTTCTTATTAGCAACAATCTTGGCAAGAGTATCGGAATATTGCGCACCATTCTTGATATAGCTTTCCACAAGAGCCATATCCATATCAAGCGTTTTTGTATGTGGATCATACGAACCAAGAATCTTGATAAAACCATGATTTGTAGCCTGACGATGCTCAGTAAGAACTACGCGATATTTGGCAACATGTTTACGACCAACACGAGAGAGACGAATCTTTAACATACGGGTGAATTGTTAATTATTAATTGTTACGAGTTACTTCGATTAAAGAATTCCCTTCTTCTTAAGAGTCTTAATTGCCTTAGCAGAAAGACGGAGACGAAGAGTGAGTCCTGTAGCAGGATCCTTGATATTTCTCCAGAAAAGATTCGGATAAAAACGACGCTTCGTGCGGCGAACTGAGTGAGAAACATTATTTCCAACACCAGTTCTCTTTCCTGTAAGTTGACAAACGCGAGACATAAGATTTAGGATTTAGAATTTAGAATTTAGGATTTAGAAGAAGAATCATATCCATTTTCTGGATTTTGATTTCTTGATTCTGGATTCTTTTGTATTACATAACCTTGATTTCTACTCCAACACCAGCTGGAATATTTACTGATTGAAGAAGCTCAAGAGTTTTTGGAGTTGGTTCGAGAACATCAATAAGTCTCTTATGGCGACGAATTTCAAACTGTTCACGAGCATTCTTGTTTACGAATGTAGAACGATTGACTGTAATTCTCTCGATCTTGGTTGGAAGAGGTACTGGACCAACCACAACGGCACCACTATCTTTAGCAGTAGTAACGATTTTATTTACTGCATCGTCAACGAGCTTATGCTCAAATGCTTTTACAGAAATACGAATCTTATTTGCAGATGCTGACTTTTTAGTAGCCATAGGAAAAAGGGGGAAATGATGTAAGAGTCTGACCATTTCGTTTTTGCGAAATGCAATGACGTGTATACCTATCAAATGATACGTATCTTCTCCACCCGACCGAATCGAGCTCAGTCGGATGAGAGAAAAAACTTATTGTTTCTAGGGAGTTCAAGTATTATGCAAGAACCTTTGCAACCACTCCTGAACCTACGGTACGACCACCTTCGCGGATAGCGAAGCGGAGACCTTGATCCATAGCGATTGGAGCACCGAGCTCGATAGTCATCTTGATATTGTCACCAGGCATAACCATCTCAACTCCTGCAGGAAGTTCAATAGAACCAGTTACATCAGTAGTACGGAAGTAGAACTGAGGCTTGTAACCATGGAAGAATGGAGTATGACGTCCACCTTCATCCTTGGTAAGTACGTATACTTCAGCATCAAATTTAGTATGAGGCTTGATAGATCCTGGCTTAGCAAGAACCTGTCCACGCTCAACATCAGTACGCTCGATACCACGGAGGAGAAGACCTGCGTTGTCTCCAGCTTGACCCTGATCAAGAAGCTTGTGGAACATTTCGATTCCAGTAACCGTAGTCTTTCGAGTATCACGGATTCCGAGAATTTCTACTTCGTCACCAACCTTGATAACACCTTGTTCAATCTTACCAGTAACTACTGTACCACGTCCCTTGATTGAGAATACATCTTCAACTGGCATAAGGAATGGCTTGTCGAGAGGACGATCTGGAACTGGAACGTATGATTCGAGAGCATCAAAGAGATCCATAACCGCCTTAGCACCGTATGGCTTATCCATATCAGTAGGATTCTCGAGAGCAACGAGACCAGAACCACGAATAACTGGAAGATCATCACCAGGGAACTCATACTTAGAGAGGAGTTCGCGGATTTCCATCTCAACGAGATCAAGCATCTCTGAGTCATCAACCATATCACACTTATTCATCCATACAACGATGTAAGGAACACCTACTTGGCGAGCAAGGAGAATATGTTCACGAGTCTGAGCCATAGGACCATCAGTAGCAGCAACTACGAGAATAGCAGCATCCATCTGAGCAGCACCAGTAATCATGTTCTTTACGTAGTCAGCATGACCAGGACAGTCAACGTGAGCGTAATGACGATTTGCAGTTTGATATTCAACGTGAGCAGTATTGATAGTAATACCACGAGCCTTTTCTTCTGGTGCAGCATCGATCTGATCGTATGCCTTCTTCTCACCTCCGAATTTCTCAGCGAGAACCATAGTAAATGCAGCAGTACTAGTAGTCTTTCCGTGATCAACGTGACCAATGGTACCAATATTCATATGTGATTTAGACCTGTCAAAAGTAGACATATGAGAAAAAAAGTAAAAAAATTAAAAGCGGGAGAATTGTATTGAAAAACTTAAAAAAAGCAAGAGAAACCGTGTTAAGTGCATAGGCATAGTACACAGTATCAAAGGAGCTTGGCTCTGAACTATGTCTATGCACTTAGACTCAGTACTATTTTTTTGTTTTTCGCATCTTCTTATCGATACGAATAACAGCTTTTTTAAGTTTCTTATGTGCGTAAGTTGTAAGGCGAGGCATAGGTTTTAGAGTTATGAGTTATGAGCTATACGATTGAGATTTCGAAAATCTTATATCGTATCTCTTATAGTTTATATCTTGGAAATATTTACAGAGTACTTCTTGAACTTCGCGAGAACGAGAGTCATAGCATTCTTGAGCCAGAGAGTTTCTCACTCAAAAGCTATACGCTTCTGAAGATGCTTGTAGTGTTGGATAGCATTGGCTACCTTACTACCAGATTTTGCCCCCTTACGATCTACTGAGTAGACCATATTGTGTGGACGTTTATTGCGAAGTCACATAATTCGTAAGAATTTAGAATTTAGAATTTAGAAACAAATCTAAAGAACCCTTGTGGATTCTTGATTATGATTTCTAGAAGAAATGGTGGAGCCTAAGGGAGTCGAACCCTTGACCTCCTGCGTGCAAAACAGGCGCTCTAGCCAACTGAGCTAAGGCCCCAGAGGGGAAAATGGCGGTGCTAACGAGACTCGAACTCGCGACCTCTGCCGTGACAGGGCAGCGCTCTAACCAACTGAGCTATAGCACCATAGCTGGAAGTTATAAGTTGCCAATTTGGTTACCCAAAAACTTGAGAACTTGAGAACTACCTATGCACCCGAACAGGTTTTTTGTTCAAAACTTCTATCTGAATGCTCGCGGAGTATAGAGAAGTTTTTTGAAAATGCAAGAGGATTTTTGAAAAATATATTCTTCCCTTCCCAATGAGGAAAACTAGCCATTCCCCGTTCTATTTTGTAGCAATGGTTCCATGGATATACGCACGCGATGCGAGCAATGCAGAAATAATCCCAATACAAGAAAACCAAAAGAACTGAATAATCCCCCAAGAGCCAAGCTGAGAATAAAAACCATCCACCACATGGGCGAGTGGTCAGGTAACAAAATCAATATTCATAACCGTATGTCCGAGGAAGAATACCCCGAGAGCAAGGAGTGTGGAGAAACCAGTATAAAATAATCCCTGCACGACAAATGGACCATAGATAAATGATGGATTTCCTCAAACAAGCTCAATAATACGAACCTCGTCTTGCAGAAAGAAGATAAAATTACGAATCACTGTATGTACTACCACGAAAACCGTGAACACAAACAGTGAGAGCATCACATACACTCCATATCGCAGGTAATTCAGCACCTTTACAACTACGGCAATACGCTCATATTGTCCCTTGTAGTCGAGGAGCTTTTTATTCATATCACTCTGATCATACTGGAGAATATCCTGGAATTGTCCAACATACTCATCAATCTGACTGTATGTCTTGAGGTCAATATTACTCAACTGAAC
>JAYRRZ010000032.1:0-8812 GCA_041909865.1 Candidatus Altimarinota bacterium
AAATTTTCAAGATCTTTTGTCATTGGAAACATAGGAGTAAAGTTGAAAGTTATAAAGTTGAAAGTTGAAAGTTGGTGTCATTTCGAGCGGAGGCGGTAGCCGTAGTCGAGAAATCTTGCTCTGTATTTTGGAGTAGGATTTCTCCATTCCGCGGTTGCTTCAGTCGAAATGACAGAAACTGTACGGACTTTATCACTTTTGCCTTCATACCACAGAGAGTGAAGAGGTCAGAGGGGAATATATATTCCCTTTCTCTCGGCCAAGCCATACGAAGGAAGTGGTGGGGATGTGATTTTTGCTCCGTCATCCTGACGAAGGAAGGATCCAGGAACTAACGGAAACAACTGGATTCTTCGTTACGCTCAGAATGACAGAAACCAGAAACTTTTCTGATTACTGTTGCTGCAAACTGATTACTCTTTATTCTTCCGTTTCTTCGACAACTGCTGCTACTAGATTTTCATCTATTTTCTCTGCTGCTTCTGGCATATCTACTTCCACGTCGAATTGTCCTTCGAGTTTTTCGAGTTCTGCATAGCGTGTCTTCATCTTGTCCTCGAGATCGTGTACCTCTTCCTCAGAGAGGAGGTCGATATTGAGATTGAGGGCTTGGAGCTCACGGAGGAGAACATTGAATGATTCTGGAACATTTGGACGTTTCACACGTTTTCCCTTCACGATTGCTTCGTAGAGCTGTGTACGACCATTGATATCATCAGACTTGATTGTGAGCATTTCTTGAAGGATATTGGCTGCACCATATCCTTCAAGTGCCCACACTTCCATTTCTCAGAGACGCTGACCACCATTCTGAGCCTTACCTCCGAGTGGCTGTTGAGTCACCATAGAGTATGGACCAACTGAACGTGCATGAATCTTATCTTCAACGAGATGGTGGAGTTTGAGCATATACTTCACTCCGACCATAGTCTTTTCTTTGAATGGTTCACCCGTCTTTCCATTGAAGAGCTGAACCTTTCCATCTGCTGGAAGTCCGGCTTTCTCCATCAAATCTGAAATCTGATTGGTTGAGAGACCATTCAAGATTGGGGTAGCAATCTTGATACCAAGTTTACTCGCTGCTCCTCCGAGATGTGTCTCGAGTACTTGTCCGATGTTCATACGAGAGATAACACCGAGTGGATTCAAGATAATATCGACAGGAACTCCATTTTCATCGAATGGCATATCTTCAACTGGAACAATACGAGAAACGATACCCTTGTTTCCATGACGTCCTGCCATCTTATCACCTACTTCAATCTTGCGAGTTTGAGCAATGTATACCTTAACCTGCATGAATACTCCAGTTGGGAGATTATCTCCTTCTTCTCGACGAAGAATATGTGTTCCGATGACCTTACCTCCAGAACCTGCAGGAAGAATAAGGGATGAGTCTTTTACATCTTTGGACTTGTCACCAAAGATAGCACGAAGGAGACGCTCTTCTGGAGAGAGTTCGACTTCACCCTTTGGAGTTACCTTACCAACGAGAATGTCTCCAGCCCGAACGTAGGCACCTGGACGAACAATACCATCAGCATCAAGATCTTTGAGCTTATTGGAAGAAACATTTGGAATATCATTGGTTGTCTGCTCAGGCCCAAGCTTGGTTTCACGAACATCCATAACATACTCATTGATATGAACTGAAGTGAAATAGTCATTCTGCATCACCTTCTCAGAGATGATAATCGCATCTTCATAGTTGTATCCTTCCCATGGCATATACGCCACACGGAGATTGCGACCTACGGCGAGCTCACCATTGTCGATAGACTGACCGTCAGCAAGAATCTGACCAGCAGTAATCTTTTCTCCAGAGTGAACACGAGCCCACTGATGGATAATCATATCATGATTTGATCGCTCGAATGTGCGGAGTGGATAGGTTACCTTTTTTCAGTTTGCATAAAGCACAGAGATATGCTTCGCATCCACACCAATCACCTCACCATCATCTTCTGCCTTCACCACATATCCAGAACCTTCACCAATCACGCGCTCCATACCAGTACCAACCACCGGAGCTTCAGCTCGAACAAGTGGAACTGCCTGACGCATCATGTTAGTACCCATTTCCGCACGAGTTGCATCATCATGCTCAAGGAACGGAATGAGGGTCGTTGTTTCACTCATGAGCTGTTTCGGAGAAATATCAATATGTGTTACCTCTCGAACATACACAACCGTTGCCTCACTCGCACGACGTGCTGAGAGACGTGTTTCAGTAAAATTCCCGAATTCATCAGTGGCTGTATTCGCTTCAGCGATAACAAGATCACGTTCTTCATAGGCATCATAGTACTGATAGGCATCTCCGAGAAATCCACGAACCTCAATTTCTTCTGTTTTTACTTTTGACTTGATTTCTTTTGCAGACGTATCGGTAATGAGTGTTTTTTCTGGAACAATTACTTTTCCCTTTTCATCGACGATATCAGTGAGAGCAATGCGACCCACTGCTGCTTTTCCGTCATTTTTTACCAAGTGTTCAATCCTGCGGAATGGAGTCGTAATAAATCCATGTTTATCTACGCGAGCGTATGAGGCAAAGTGGAGAACGAGACCAATATTTGGTCCTTCTGGGGTAGCAATCGGACAGATTCGACCATACTGAGTTGGGTGTACATCACGAACCTCGAACGATGCTCGTTCACGAGTGAGACCTCAGACACCGAGTGCTGTTACACGACGCTTATGAGCCAATTCAGAAAGTGGATTCGATTGATCCATAAATTGTGAAAGCTGATTGGTACCGAAGAACTCTCGCATCACCGCAATCATTGGACGTGAGTTGATAAATGTTCCTGGAACGGCTTCTTCAAGATCCGCAATAATCGTCATACGATCCTTGGCAATCTTTTCCATACGAGCAAGACCTACTTTTACCTTGTCATAGACCAGTTCACCCACAGAACGAACGCGACGATTCTCGAGATGATCGATATCATCAGAGAAGTATCCTGCGCGCTCATCGCAAAGAGAAAGGAGATACTTGATTCCATAGAGAAAATCCTGTGCAATGAGAAACTTATCCGCATCTGGAGTATCTACGGCATTCGCATGTTCCTTGTAGTGACGAGAAAGCTTGCGATTCGTCTTGATACGAGCCACAGCTCCGAGTTCGAATTTTTTTGCATCATAGAACGTACTCTGGAAAAGTTGTTCTACTCGTTCATCGGTTCCGAGGTCTCCTGGACGGAGGAGCTTGTAAATAGCATAAAGAGCCTCCATGCGAGTCTTGGTTTTATCCTTCTCAATCGTTGGAGCAATGTGCTTGGTAATCCACTCATCTTCCCCCTTGAATGCCCCGAGAATTTCAGCATCAGACTCATATCCCCACGCACGAAGAAGAACCGTGATAGGAATCTTTCGTTTTTTATCGATCTTTACATTAATAACCCCGCGCTTCTCAATCTCAATCTCAAACCAGCTTCCACGATGAGGAATAATCTTCATCGCAAAAAGTCCAGAATTCTTGAGGTCAGGAGTAAAAAACATGCCCGTTGAACGGATTACCTGATTGACAATCACACGCTCGACTCCATTGACAATAAATGTTCCCATCTCTGTCATGAGAGGAATACCACCGAGGTAGACATCTTGTTCCTTGATTTCACCAGTTTGCTTGTTAAGCATCTCAAATCGAGCCTTGAGTGGAGCCTCAAAATTGAGATTCTTGCGCTTACAATCAGAAACGGAATATTTTGGCTCATCAAGTGAGTAATTTTTGTAGAATATTGAGAGCTTTTCTCCTGAAAAATCATCAATAGGAAAAACTTCATTAAAAGCTTGACCGAGACGATTCTTGAGGAAGTCATTGTAGCTATCAAGTTGAACCTCGATAAGCCCTGGAAGATCAAGAATAGTTCGATCATCCGTGAAAAAGTATCTTCCGCGATCGCTATAAATCTCCCCAAGATTTGTTCCTTGAGGTACGACGGAAGAAACCGCAGTTTCTTTTTTCTTTGCCATGAAATGTAAAAAAGTTAATAGTAAGAAGTAAGAATTCAGAATATAGGAATCAGAATGATGATTGGTTCTGGCTTCTTAATCCTGAGATCTGTTTCCTGCAATATCAAGTCCGAGACATAGTCATGACAAAACTATGGAAAAATTGGGCTGATTGACAAGAACACGGAGAATTCCCCTCTCATGAGGGGATTCTATTTTTACTGTAACGATGCGCTCATAGAGGGAAAACTTAATCAGAATACTATGAGTGCGACGTCAGGATTATAAGAATAATTTATTAAAAGCAAGTTTTTTGAAGCAAAAAAACTTCTTGCGTATCTCCCATAAATCCATATCCTCAAACCATTGTGTTCATACAATATTCACTCTGACAAGAGTAGCTACTTTCTGTGGCTCTGGAAGTTCATCATCATCCGAGAAGATGGAGACCATCTCCTCGATAACCTCCCTACGTATGATTGGTCCACTTATTTTTCTCATACTCCTCTTCTGATACTCTATTCAGTTTTTTACCTTCGGTATCAATACTCTGGTCATGGATACGTTTATTCACGGAGTGAATCTCATATTCCATGAGGCAGGACATGTGATATTTATGCCTTTTGGAGAATTTATGACTATTCTTGGTGGGAGTTTGTTTCAGTGCCTCCTTCCATTTCTCCTCATGATAGTATTCTTGAGACAGGAGAATCAGAGTTGGCTCGGAGCTATATTTTGTCTCTGGTGGACAGGGCAGAATATGACAGATGTGGCACTCTATATCTCCGATGCATCTGCGAGGAGTCTCCCTCTCATCGGTGGGATGAGTGAAGAGGCTCATGACTGGGGCAACCTCCTCACCATGACAAATATGCTTCATTACGACCATACTTTTGCCAACATGGTTCATTATATAGGATTATTATGTATGGCTGGAGCCTTTTTTCTCGGTGCACGAATGATACTGAGGGAATATTTCTGAAAACAGGAAACTACGAAGAACAAACCAATCAAAAATGAGTTCTCCGAAAAAAATCCATTCTAATTTGACTTTAAAATACCTTCCAGAATTACTGGGAGGCATTTTATGTCTGCTTTCCTGTAATAGCCTGTAATTCTGGTTCAAGTAACTTTTGGATTATATCAAGTTTCACCAATTGCTGTACCCTTTCTGTTAACCATATTGTTGGTTTTTCTGTTCCGCTTCTATCACTGAGGATAACTGCCGCTACCGTTCTTGAAAGATCTCTTTTAACTTCATCTGGTATTATTATGTGATATGCATTTCAGCGATAATCTGTATCATTTAAATACTGGGAAACTTTAATAGCAATAGCTATTACGTATTGAAGTGGTGTTCTTCATGAACCAGCAATATCATCAGGATACGCCTCATAAAATAATCGACTCAGTCTCCCTTCAAAATCAGGATTACCTTCAAATAATCTGTACGTTAATTCCATATAAGAAAAGTTACTACTACCTAGGGAAACACGGAAAAATGCGGGAAATGCGCAGAAACGAGAAGTTCGAGAAAGAAAAATTTTTTCGAAAGGAGCTTACTCATGCGTAAGTGACTCTTGAAACAAATTTTTATGACGATGAAATTCCGATACTATCTGCAAGATGCAAAGCAGATGCTGATAATATCGCATGCAAAGCTCGAAGTTTTTCCGCGTTTCCCTAGTATCATTATAAGTGATACATACATGTGTCAAATATTAATTCTGGATGAGATTTTCCTTGATTTTTTACTTTTTTCTCTATAATCGCGAGCAAAAGAGAAGTCGTGCAGTACCCTCTTTGGATGCCTTGGTACCTGTCATTGCGAGCGGATGCGAAGCAATCCAGTAACTAAAAGGATTCCATTTAGAAGTTCTGGCACGATTTTTTGTTTTTTCAGATTTCTGAAAAAGAAGAAACAAGGATGTTGGCGGGACTTGGGGTTTCTAATGGTTTTCTTCGTATGTGAGTTTTTCGTATTTGTCGGCGAAGATTTCCGTATAAAATCACAAACTGTTTGACGACCATCGGGAGGAGTTTTTGTGATTTAGAAAATCGAGACGGATACAAATACCAAAACGAAGCAAAGAAGATTTCTGGAAGACTTTTGGTACTTTTAGTCATAAAAGTACGTTTGGACTCCGGAACAAAATAAGGAAATTTATCAATAGCTGGATTGCTTCATTCTTCGCGAGTGACAGAAAGAAAAGCCCCCTCACCCTCTTTGACAAGGGGGAATCGAAGCAACAGAAACAAAGAATTCCTTTTGTATTTATAATTTTTCATTTTTAATCTTTAATTATTTTTCAGTATGAGAACTTCGTTCTCTTAGATTCTGCATTCCGTTCAAAAATCGAACAAATTCTATTTTCTCACTCCATTTGAACTATGAAAAAACTCGAACTCCTCTTCCCTGCTTGAAACCTCGAGAAACTCAAGTACGCTATCGCCTATGGAGCCGATGCGGTCTATGCCTGAGTCCCGATGTTCTCACTCCGCGCTCGCGAGAACCAATTTACCTGGGAGTCACTTGCTGAAGGGGTAGAATACTGTCACTCTCGCGGGAAGAAGATATACTTCACCGCGAATATCTACGCACACAATATGAAGATCAAACCATTTATGGCAAACTTTCAGAAGATGATGGATATGAAGCCGGATGCTTTTATTATGAGTGATCCTGGACTCATTCACCTCGTACGCAAGAATTTCCCCGAGGCTGAGATTCATCTCTCTGTGCAAGCAAATAATACAAATTGGGCACAAGCAGAATTCTGGAAAGAAATGGGTATCACGCGCATCATCCTCTCTCGTGAACTCTCGCTCCGTGAAGTAAAAGAAATTCACGAGATGGTACCCGATATTGAGCTCGAATTCTTCGTCCACGGTGCTATCTGTATGGCATACTCTGGACGATGCCTCCTCTCGAATTATTTCTCTCACCGCGATCCGAACCAAGGCACCTGTTCTCACTCTTGTCGCTGGGAATACAAGGTCTTCAAGAAAGATGCGAGTCCAGAAGAGCTCTATGATAGCACTGGTCGACCAGAAGACTACGAAGAACTCACTGGGGAATTCTACCTTGAAGAGCGTGAGCGTCCTGGCGAGATGCTCCCGATCGATGAAGATGAATATGGTACCTATATCATGAACTCTCGAGACATCTGCCTCCTCTCCTACATGCAAGAGCTCGCTGATGCAGGAGTAGTATCGTTCAAAGTTGAGGGACGTAGCAAAACCGTAAATTATCTCGCCTGAGTTGGTCGTGCTTATCGCCCAGCCCTTGATGCCGTAGAATACGGTATGACCTATGATGCTATGGAACTCTCTCGCGAAGTATTTGCTATATCAAACCGCGGATACACCCCAGGATTCCTCGTGGGAAATCCAGGAGAGAAAGCTATCTACTTCGAGAAAAATAAAGAACTCCATGAGGAAGAAATGGCAGGGATAATTCTCCCGCACGATGAAACTCCTCCTGAGAACCTCAGTCCACTTATCGCGGAAGGAAAGATTACTCGTATCCAAGTAAAAAATCGTATCGATGTCGGGGACAAGCTCCGTATGATCTCTCCGAATCAATCCATCAACTTCACCCTCGAACATATCTACTCACTCGATTGAGAACCACTCCAATCGGCTCATGGAGGGAGTTTTGATGTCTACATCACCGTTCCTGAGAAACCAACAGAATATGCTCTCATTCGAACCCAGGAGGATCTCAGTAGTCCAGCAAAGGCAAAAGTACCCCACCTAGCCTCCCCTAAAAGGGGAGGAACTCTTCCTCTCGTAGGGGGAGCCGGATGAGGAACCGTGATGAAAAAAGAACGCACTCTCTTCGAAAAGAAGTTCCATCACATTTCCCAATCACTCCAATTTTTCAGTGTACGAGCAAAGTCGAAGTGGAATCGTCTCGTGAATCCGAAAAAGAAGAAGTAAAAAGAAGCCTCCCAATTTTGGGAGGTTTTCTGTTTATATACGGTCACTTTCACAGAAATTATCGGATAATGTGAATTATTCAGGTTTCTGGAAATACTCTCATTGTCGTTTTGGATAGCAATGAAACTCTTTGGATTGTTCCACTCTCTTTAGCTACCTCCTTGTTTCTTTGTCGCTTTCCCTTCTATTATTACGTTCAATCTATTTTGGAATTGTGCAAATAGACTTTCAGACTTTGGGGGAATTTTCATAAGTTCTTCAAGTGCTCCAGATGCGCTTAGAGCCTCAGATCTATGTAAATTCTCAATTCTTTCATACTGAGCAAATTTTCCTGGATCAAGTATCTTTCGAAGTTTCAGAATTACACGGAATAGTACCTCTAGAGAAGAATTGGTTTCTTTTCATACCTCTAGAGAAGAATCGTTACCTTCTAAAATCTCTAAGACGTCATCCAGCTCAGGATTAGCGTCTATAAAAGCATCTCAAGCAGTTTGTTTTAGAGCTTGCCGATAAGCATGTTTGAATCCTTTTTCTGTCATAGATAGAATAAAATGAGTGCGTACTGCATAGTATTTTATAATAAATATGATATATGTCAATACTTCTTTTGTACTCCTCCAGTATTCTTGCTTTACTCTATCTCAAATTCCTTCAAATGGGAGATGAACTATTCTTTTTGGATTCTGGTAGAGTTTTTTTCTTCATAAAAAAGTAGTATAAGTGATTTCCAATAAATCACTTATACTACTTTGAACTCAACCTAAGGAAACATGGTAAAATGCCAGAAATGCGCAAAAACGAGAAGTTCGAGGACGCCCCTTACTTTATGAAATGAAGTTTGGAAGTACCCTTTGGGTGAGAAAAATTTTTTCGAAAGGAGCTTGCTCATGCGAAAGTGACTGAGCAATACATG
>JAYRRZ010000033.1:0-1549 GCA_041909865.1 Candidatus Altimarinota bacterium
AGATAAAGATATGGAATTCTATGAGAAAGTTTCTCCCGTCTTTGGTGGAAAGAAATATCTCATCCCACCTCCGACATTGTGTCCAGAGTGTCGTCAACAGAGGAGACAATGTTTTAAAAACATCTACCATCTCTACAAAAATGAGGAAACTTGACTCATATCAGCGTTTTCTCCAGACAAAGACTACAATATTGTTCCACAGAAAATATGGTGGGAAGATACCAATTTATGATTACAAGAGGGAAGAGATTTCGATTTTTCTCGACCATTTTTTGAACAATTTAGAGAGCTTCAAAAGGTGGCTCCACGCTGGAATCTCATCCAAGTATGATCTGAGAACTGTGAATGGTGTATCAATATGGCAGGATCACACAACTGTTACTATATCAAGTCATGATGAAATTCAGAAGATTGTTATTATGGAGAAAGGGTTTTTGATTCAGAGAGCGTGGTTGATGGATACCGGGTCAAGTTCTGCAATAATTGCTATGATGTATACTACGGAGATAATTGCCGGGCAGTATTCTTTAGTAAGGATGTAAAAAACTCAAGAAATAGTATGTACGTATTCGATTGTGATAACGTATCATATTGTATTGGATGTGTGTGACTGAGAAATAAAGAATATCATATCCTCAACAAACAGGTAACTTGAGCTGAATTTGAGAAGCAAAAACAGGAGCTTTTGATCTCAAGAAAAGCACGAAATGCTTTTGTAGATTCATTCAATGAGCTAAGGAAGATTACTCCAGTGAGATGTATTAGAGTCGATGAATCAGAAAATTGTTTCTGAAATGAAATATTTAACTCAAAGAATGTTATCTATTGATTTAGTGTGAGATGATGAGAATATCTGAAATATATATTTGATAGTGCCAATTCTACAAGCACACTTGATTCAAATTGAGATGATAATGGAAGCTATACCTATGAATGCAGTTCTAATTACGAGCCATTTAACTCATGTTTTTGTTTCAATACCGCTTCTATAAATGACTGCTTTTACTGTGAAACTTCGGCAAATCTCAATCATTGTTTTGGATGTGTTGGACTCAACAGCAAGTCTTACTGTATTTTTAACAAACAATACACTCGCGAAGAATATGAAGCACTGGTACCAAGGATTATAGAACATATGATGGTACATCACCCAACCTCCCCTAGCGGAGGAGAATCTCTCCCCCTTGTAGGGGGAGATGGAGGGGGTATTGAATGGGGAGAATTCTATTCTCCTATCCTGAGCCCCTATGGTTACAATGAAGCGGAAGTTCAAGAATATTTTCCACTGACAAAAGAAGAAGCAACAAAAGGTGGAATATTTAATTGGTCAGACTATGAGGCTCCATTTCCAAAAGTAGAGAAGATTATCCCTGCTTCTAAGCTCCCGGATGACATCTCGAAAATACCGGATGATATTCTCAATTGGGCTATTGAGTGTGAAGTGACGAAGAAGCCATTTCGTATTATCAAGCAAGAACTCGAGTTCTACCGCAAACATAATCTCCCCATTCCAAGACGACATCCAGACCAACGTCATCTCGACAGAATG
>JAYRRZ010000034.1:0-1795 GCA_041909865.1 Candidatus Altimarinota bacterium
ACTCAAGATGAAACCTTTTGTACCACTGAAAACCTACAATTATGGAAAGAAAAATAGATGAGGAACAGGTGGTGGTGGAGGAGGTAGTGGAGGTGGTGGAGGTAGTAGCTCCACCAGTACTGGTTCCACAAGTACTGGTACTATAGACACAACCAATCCAGTAGCCTCAATCATAACTCCGCTCTCTGGATCAACTCTAAGCTGAACTATTACTATTACGGCTTCTTGAACCGACAATGTATGAGTGAGTGGTATCCGCTTTTATATAGATGATGTTGCCTATGGATCTGAGATTACTGTGGCGCCATACTCTACCACTTGGGATACCTCAACCACCTCGGATGGTACTCACAAGATTACTGCTGTTGTGCGTGATGCTGCAAATAATACTGGATCTACTTATATATCTGTGCAAGTACAAAACACTGTTCCGTATAGTTGTCCTGTGAACCTGATTACCAACTCTTGTCTTGAGAATCCAGATTTTGTTCCATCTCGACCGAGTGGATGGTCTCAAGGAGAATACGGTATCAATACGACAAACTTTACGTATCCAATAATAGGAAATCATGGAAACTGAGCCAACGTAAGCATCTCAAGTTATGTGAGTGGTGATGCGAAGTGGTACTTTGATGACGTATGAGTCGGAGAATTCCGTACCTACTTGTATCAAGAAAACTACATATCTGATGTCGCTACTCGCATCGTAGTAAGGTATACAAAACAAAATGGGTCATACCAATACGAGGAGCTTATGACGCTCCCTGCAGTGACAACATGGACACCGATGAGTGCTTCCATACAAGTTCCAGAAGGAATTGTTTCTCTTACAGTGTTTCATATCTTGAGCTCCGTAGGATCCCTCTCTATCGATGAGGCCTCTCTCGTGGCTGGATCTCGCTATAGTGGTACTCCATTTGATCATGGTATGGTTACTCTCTCATTTGATGATGCTTGGACATCCCAACTAACTGATGCTGTTCCTGTGATGAATGCGAACAATATAAAAGGTACTTTTGCGGTTATTACTAGTGAGATGCAAAATGCTGATCTCCAACTCCCTGAGGACCAGGTCTATCTGAATACCGCAGAAATGCGAACAATTCAAGATGGTGGACATGAGATTGCTAGTCACTCTCGTACTCACCCAGACCTGACTATCCTGTCTCCTTCTGACTTATCTTGAGAGCTTGTAGGATCTCGTAGTGATCTTACTGGAACTGGATTCTCTCCTGTAGATACCCTCGTATACCCGTATGGAAACCGCAATAGTACAACAGATCAGGTTGCCCAAGATGCTGGTTATACTAGTGCACGTGATGACAACGCTGGTTTCAATACACGAGATACTAGCAAATTTGCTCTTCTCGGACAGACTGTCCATAATCAGATAACTCTCAATCAACTCAAATATTGGGTCGACGCAGCCTATGCTGATAAGACATGGTTGATACTTATTTTCCACAAGGTAGATACTTCTTGAGGAACCTATGCGACAACTCCTACTATCTTCTCAGACCTCGTCAATTATATCGTAGCAAAAAACATAGAAACTGTCACTCTTCGTGAGGGTGCATCAAGAATGTAGTATAAAACATCAAACCCTCTTATATCATTTTCCCATCAAAAAAAGTACTTTTTTAAAAGTACTTTTTTTGAACAAAAAGTATATTGACTATTATTTTATATATGATATAATATGTGTATTAATACCAATATACATACTATGAAACCAATTTTATATAAGGGAAAACACTTTCATCTCTACTGATTTATACCCCTCTTTTGTATTCTA
>JAYRRZ010000035.1:0-6212 GCA_041909865.1 Candidatus Altimarinota bacterium
AATCCCCTATAAATAATATAATTAAACCTGTAACTAGTGAGATAGTTGAAAAGAATAGCCAGGGTGTTACTAGTCTATTTATCATACTGTTTTAATAATTCTTTGGTTTCTACGATGATTTGTTCAAGTTCCTCACGAGTCCAGCTTTTAACATCGTTGCGGTGTTCATCTAACCACTTAACCTGATCTTCACCAATCTTTTCTACCAATCTAATTCTGTATTCAAGTGGGTTTCCACGCTTCCTGAAGTTACATTGAGTGCATTGTCCGTTGATATTCAGCAAATTGTATCTAAGTGCTGACTTACTACCCATAGCCCAGAAATGACCACCTTGCTCTGATTTACCAGTAGTGCATGAGATACAACCATCTTTTTGATCTCTGAGTCTTGCATATTTATTTCTCAACTTTTGTGCAGTTTTTTTGAGTGTAGAGATACTAGTAACCACTTGCTTCTTTTGTTTCTTATTTTGAAGCCTGCTAAATGCCCTATTTTGGGCTTCTTTTTGCTGTTTCAATCTAACTATCAACTTGCATTGATTGCAGTATTTAGCCCTAGTGCTGGTAAATGCTGAGAGTGGTTTGTTTTCTTTACACTCTTTACAAACTTTTACTTTCATAACCCCATTTCTTTCATTTCAGCTCTAGCTTTATTTAAGATCACAAGTAATTCTTCTGGTGCTGGTTCTGGATTCTCTCTCTGTTCATCAATCTGTCTTTCAATCTCAGCGTCATATTGTTCTTGGTTCATAAACTCTCCTTAGTGCAGATAGTTCTTGTGTCACTTAACTCCTGTTTTATTCATGCAATTCCACCATGCTGACCAACCATCTTGATCAAATATGGTTTTTGCATATTTAATATTTTTGATGGGGTCTTTCATTTCTTTTCTGAATTCATCAGCGGTCATGCCGTTGGCTTTGGCTCGGTTAAAGTCTTTACCGCCAGTTCTGATTTGGAATAAGCCGATTGAATCACCCACCAACTCTCCAGAGTGGTAGGTCATAATGTGAGTATCACCGATGTTTTCTGGGTCCCATCTTGATTCGCACTCGGCAATTTTTATCGCATCGGGGGCTTCCTCGCCAAACACTCTTACAATTTCTTTCTTAAACATATCTTCACTACTGGTTTGGGTAGGCGTAGCCGTTGGAATGATGGGAGTAGGGGCTATCACCTGTAATTGTGGCGTTGGGGTGGGTGTCGTGGCGTTTGCTGTTTCCACCCAGCTTGCATTGTCCCCACCCCTCGCTTGTACTTGTAGTTTTAATTTATGTCCAGTTTGTAATGACCAGCCAAGTGTCATAATCCAAAGCATAAAGATTACTGGAAAAACTCTGTCAAAGTAGTTTATGCGGTATCTTCCGTTTCTCAATCGTCTTTGTTTCATGCAGTCAGTATATAGTAATTATTCTCTATTGTCAACTAGCAATTTACTCAAGCATTGTCTAATTAACTCAGCTTCTTCTACACTCATTCCCAGCATATATTTGTAAAGTTTATTAGCTCCCTGTCGTGTCATTCCTAGTGAAGTACCGATACTCTCAAAAGTCCATCCTTGATTTCTCAAAGTTAATACTTCAATGCCCTTATCTATGTCTATTTGTTGTAAATCTCGGATTCTTCGTTTTAGTGACATAGTGTATTTTTTCATTTTGTCCTCATTTCCATCATAAGTGTTTCTATACATGGGAAAATTATTTCAACCCCTTTTTCTGCAAGTGCTTTGTGAATAACTGCGAATATTTGGTCAATCTCTTTGGTGTCTAACTCTGTTGTTGATGTTTTACCAGTCATAAACTTTTGTGTTTCTCTCCAGATCAGTTCTTTAACTCGTTCTTTATTCCAAGGAGCATCAAGCTTTATTACTTGACCAACATACATTCCACAATCGTTTAATTCTTCTGCTAACATTTCAAACATCAGATGTAACGCTTTATTCTGTTTTTCAGTTCGTTGCATACTAAAATGGTACATCGTCAGCTACATCATCGGACACGATTTCATTTATATCCGTGGGCTTGCTAGTGGCTTTGTTTTCGTTCTTTTGTGCTGTAAATGGGTCGTTGCACTTAAACCACTCATTCATGTCAATTTTGAGACTCTTAAATCTTTCAATGATTTTACTGTCTAACACCTCTTTTGGTTCTGGCATGACTGTATAGTCAATCTTGTCTCCATCTTTGATCTTAGTGACAACAAAATTATAGTTTTGTGGATCTCCCCACTTGGTGTTTTTGATATATCCGTAAATAGCTCTCCTAATAGTTTTTTGTTTGATAACTAAGATCTGTACTCTATTGGCGTTAAAGTTATAAACTGGAAAAGCCCAAAAGAAATATAGTTGTGGTCCATACTTACCCTCAAGAATATCTCCTACTTGGATTTGATCTTCTTCTTTAACTCTAACTGGTCTTGGTTTAATCTGTCCATCTACATTTTTGTTAGTCCAGTATTCCCAACCAGTTAATGCTTCTCCCAATACTCTAAAAGTGTTCTCCCCATCTTCAAACGTCATATAGTTTGATTTAACTGGTTCTTTGTAATCTTCTGATAAAAATGGCATAGTTATTCCTCTCCTCCATAATTACTAATAAAGTCATCAAGTTGTGATTCTTCAATTCTATCCATCATATCTTGATTTTCAGCTTCTTCTCGTTCTCTCCAGTATTCAACTGAGTCTTCTGATTTTTTGTTGTTTGTCATAAAACCTCCTTAATGTGGTCTTTCTAAATACTCTACTGCGATATTTTGCATAAAATCAATCAACCCATTAAACTGTTCGGTTGTCATAGTGATAGTTCCATCGTGTGTACCACCACTCCAGACTGTTAATTCAACTTCATCTCTCTCCCTGTCAAGTTCGGCTTGAAACTTCATGCCAACGCCAAACTGTTCTTCAAACTTAAAATTAGTTTTCATATTTTCCTTTCTTAGTTAGAGAGTATAAGTCATTTTTGTGTATATGTCAACTAGCAATTACTTGAGTAGCCAGTCTTCAAACTCAGCATCACTCTGTTTCAAATGGCGTTCCATAAACTTTTCAATAAATCGTCTAACTGGTCTGATTCTTTTCTCAGTGATCCAAAACCACTTGTCAATCAAAACCATAAGTTCTGGATTATCTGGTTCTTCCTGAGTCATTTTCTTGATTTTCTTTTCGAGCATAAGCTCCGCCATATAGTCTTTCATACGGTTATCATCCTCTCTCCGACATATTCGGAAATTACTACTTCTCCTGATTCTTTAATCTGATAGCTCATTCTGCCTAATTTTCCTGTTATTCTGTTTTTTCTAATTAAAACTGATCCTGTATCTCTGTGAGTAACTTTGTCTTCAGCTTTCTTAACGTACAATTGCATAACCACACTTGGTACTTGAGATAGACTTGATGAATCCCTTAGATCATCCAAAGTTGGCTCACGTTCCTCATTGAGTTTTCTAAGATGCGAAATGATTAGAATGGGAATCTCCAAGGTCTTAGCGGTATTTTGCAAATCAATAATCATCGTGTCTATTGCCGAAGTAACTCCGTTCCTGCTGTCTTTTTCCATGAAATGCAAGTGATCTATGACTAACAAGTGGAGTCTATCGGGCATCTGACTTACTGTTTCAATCAAGTCTTTTGACTTAATCAACTTGTCGGAAGTTAAAATACTCAGTGTTTCGGGCATCTTGCCAAGGGATGATCGTACTCTTGGCTCAATGAATAGTCCTTGCTCTAACGAGCAGAAAAGAACGTTATTACCCATACTAGCGACCCTAGAAGCTATGTTTAGTGCCACGGTTGTTTTGCCCATGTGTGTTGGTGCAGAAAGTAAATACATCTGTTCGGGCATAAATGTAAAATACTGATCGAGTATGTCGTAGCCTGTGGTTAGTCCGTTCTTCCACTTTTCTACCAGTCGTTTGTATGCTTCGGTTGACTGAGTGCCTTTGAATATTTTGATTGAACCAGATGTTTCGTGTTTCTGACTCTCCATTCTAACTGCTGAATCAAAAGTTCTTCTTAGTTCAAACTCGGCTAACGGTGGAGTGACATAGTGTTCGTTCCATGCTCTAAATGCAGTCCAAGCGGTAGTTTCCCATGCTTGTTTTCTGGTTTGAGAAATCATGTGTCCAGCCACTTTAATAGCTGTTTCATTACGTGTACCCTCTCCTGCTTCTGGCAAAGTATCAAAAACTGGTTTAATCTCCCGCTGGTGCTGAATAACTACTGGGAACTCAGTCAATTTATCAAAGTCAAACTTAATCCAAGTATATTTTTTGTCAGGTAAAGCCGAGGGTGGTACGACTACGAACCCACCGTCTCCCCTGACATCCATAAGTTTATCTCCCACTCTAACTGAATTGCGGACACCAGGCTTGTACTTGTACCAGAGGTGAAATCCACCTGAGATTGTGCCGACTTTTACCTCACTGTCATATTCAGTAATACTTGGATCATCAATATCAAGTACAGTAATACCGCTAATTTTTCCTGTTGCCATTCCTAGGGCATTAAAATCAAGTAATGAACACCAGATATTAATTTCTTCATCAGTAGCAAATCTTCTCTGATAATCAGTCCACTCAACCACTGGTTTTTTCTCTACCTTATCGCCATTCTGAGAGAGTTGAACAGGGAATACACTGAGTCCTTTACTGATGTATTTTTTGAATGTATCAGGTGTTATGGAGTTCATACTCTTATTTTCCCATTAGTTGTTCTACGTGTGTGAAGTTGCTTGCTATCCAAAGATCATCATCAATTCTAATAACTGCTTTCTGTCTCTCCAACTCATAAAACTGTTTGTCTGATACTTCAATTTCTCCATAAGGGTACTTTGTTGTTTTCATTAAACCTCCTTATTTCTACTACTTAAATACTCTTGTTGAAACTTTTTTGCTTCTCCCTCGTACCCCTCAAAGTTGATAAAATGCTCAACCCAATCAGCATCTTTTGTTTTCCCAGACCTAAGTAGTGAGTCAATCCCAATTCCCTTACCCCATCTTGGGTTGTGTTCTGATAATACTTTCGCCACTTTAATATCTTGAATGTTTCCCCCGTTTTCTATCCACCTAGAAAAAATTTCTAAATATTTTTTGTTTGGTGGGTTGGTTCTGTATGAAGTTTTGAATTTAGTATTCCACCAATTAAGCAAAGAAACAAAATCTTCTGCTTTCTTTTGTATGTTTTCTTTTATTTCTTTTGTGGGTTGCTGTATAGCAACTACCTCACTTGAGGTTGCTACTGGTTGCTGTTTAGCAACTGGGGTGGTTGCAAATCTGCAACTAGTGTCTATTCTGCAACTAGTCCACTTAGATTGGTCTTTTTGTATCTGGTATTCGTTTCCAGATGGTTGCTGTTTAGCAACTAGTATCTGTTTAGCAACCAGTGACTTAACAATTTTATTAACTGTTGAACGATTAAGACCAGTATGTTCTGTAAATTGAGTAAGAGATATTCTGTCAGCTTTTTTTCTCCATCCCCACGTTTGTCGCATAACACAATGTACTATTTTCCATTCGTTTCCATTCAAATATAGTTTTACCAAATTATCTAATAACTCATTAGCAATTCTGGTGTACCCATCTTCTAGCTGTGCAGACATACATTTTCCTTTAATAAGCAGGCGAACCGCAAAGAACACCTGCTTATTGAAAGACTCTATTCGTTTGATTGAGATTTGCGGTTACTTTTCATTGGTATCTAAACTAGCATGGTATATAGCATTGTGTCAACGATGCAAACTATATCATTTTTGATCTAGTTGTATATCTTGCAATACGGCTCTAATGGTGTATAGTAAACCCATGAGCAAAACTCATAAAATCCCCAAAACAAAACCATACGAACTCAAGAGTAAGACAGGCTCACGTAATGTTTTAGGTGGTTCTGGTGCATACTGGAATAAGATAGCAGAGCAAAGCGAAGCTAGATTCAAGAGTAAAATTGAACCCCTACCAGACTACGATACTACTTTTGATGGATGGAGGAAGCGTTGAGAAGTGGGGGAGTAATCGGGCAAGCAACACCACCACCCCTGAGAGCTTATAAATTAGTAAGGAGGAAGAAATGTCAGAAATCGAAATACTAAAGGGAAAAACACTTACGGAAATAACTGGCAAAGCTGGTGATGATGAACTAATTTTTACTGATTCAGAGGGAATCAAGTATAGAATGTGGCACGATCAAGACTGTTGTGAGGATGTTTATTTAGAGAGTATAG
>JAYRRZ010000036.1:0-96441 GCA_041909865.1 Candidatus Altimarinota bacterium
CATAAACAAGGAATTCATAATAAACTCAATATTTTATATACATAAATATAAAATAATCAACTGATTATTTGATTAGATATTTTAAAGTATAAAAAATACTCCAGGATTCCCGAGTCTTAGATATCAGATATTCTATACTTTCTGTATTTGGAATAACCCGGGTTTGCTCATTTTTTTCTTGCTTTTATTTCCCATCTTTCTATACTTCGACCACTCGTTCATTTTCTCAGGTGGTGGATGTGCGACGGATAGGGAGTCATACCCCCCGAGAAAGAGTCACCGCGAGAGCAGGACGACATTCGCGAGGGGTACACGGAAGTTGGTACAAGTTCAGATAGTATGCCCAGGTGGTGGAATTGGTAGACACGACGGTCTTAGAAGCCGTTGCCGCGAGGTGTAAGAGTTCAAGTCTCTTCCTGGGCACCATGAAAATTCAAGCCTCATCCGATAGGATGGGGTTTTAATTTTTGTGATCCTTTGAAGAGGAGACTTGAAAAGAGGGATTCGCTATAGGCGAAAGAAAGCCAATTGAATTTGGCTTTGACCCGAGCCATCTCTGGCAGCGAGTGAAACGATCGAGAAGAAAAAGTCTCTTCCTGAGAACCATGAAGCGTTGATTGTAAAAAGTTCATATTTTCTATGAACTCTTATTGTGCAAAGTTGACTTTTTATAAAAACAACTATTATATATAATATATTTCCTATAACCATTTCATGATACCTGTACACCTCCTTTCTTCCGATAGTCGTCCTACGAATACCCAGTGGCACTGGAGCCATCTCACATGAAACAATAGTGCCACTCTACAAACTCACTGAACCTCAAGTAATGCTGCATCTATAATGGAACTCCGAGAAAATGGATGACTGGCATTTGCTCCCTACTATAATGTGCTCGGAAAATCTGTAAAAGATACTATGGAAGCAATCGCAGAAAATTATACAATACTACAGCTTCATAGTATAACGCGGATGCAGATTGAATATGTATTGGCTATGAGAAAGTGAGTAGAGCCTCATGAGGTTACCGAAGTCTATTCACACCTCCAGGCACTGGTCCAGACCACAGAAGTACGAAAAACAACAATCCCAGATGCGAAACCGAAATCTACAAACACTACCGCGGCATGACTTGAGTTCATCCTGCGTGCAGAAAATGCATGAAAACCAATTGCCGCCGTTACGACACCGTTTCAGATACTTTCAGGTGAATGAGAGCAACTCACAGTACATGAGAACTTCTGACCAAATAATAACAATACCTACTTTGCCCTCTTGTGATTGAAGGATGCTGATGTAAGAATTCCACATCTCATAAATTCTCCAAATCATGAAGTTATGAGCGAAGAGGTGATAAGATTTTGAGTTCTGACCATTCCTGATTATCCAGGATCCCTCTGTGATGCTCTCTGAAAGATTGCAGAACACGGTATCAATATCATGAGTATCATGTCATTTCCTCAATCCGATGGGACTGTGATTTTTACTATAGCCTACAAGAGTGAACAATTACCAAGCGACAATTCTCTCATCAGAATAAATGAGAAAAAACCAGTTATTGATCAAATGCAATCCATTGATAACGCGCAGTTTTCGGCACGAATCCATATACCAAATAACAGTACAGGATCTCTCCATCGCACACTTAATTCTCTAAAAGAGGCTATCAATCTCCAAGAGATTACCTCTATAGGGACCTGAGTAGATACCGTGGATTTTGATATCAAATTCTCTCTCCTATCCATATCAACTGATGATATAGGGAATAAGCTCAATAAGCTCCTTCTCGATTCATCAAGTACACCGAATATCATACATCCAACCACAGAGGAAATACGTACTATTCTCCATAATCTCCACTAATTCTATGCTCACTGTTCACGGAAAATGATGACAACATGCCCAAGACTTAGAGCGACGTTGAATATTCAATGGGTTGGATTCTCAGGTGGATCATACCCATGCTGTAATAATACCAATCTATCTCACACGCGCTCATATTACAGAACTCTTAAAAGATGGAGTTGCTGATCCTCAAGATGTGGTGAATCTTTCGGGTGTTATGTCCACATCACCAAATGGAATTCATAACCTCCATTTCCTTTTTGGTCCACAAGCCACCAAAAACCTATCGGTCGCAACAGCATGAGTACTCTCAAATCCATGAAGAGCCCTGCTCGATAATGCAGCCAAAAAAAGTATGAGAATCATAGAAACAACGCGTGAAGAGCATGATAAGAAAATGGCAATCATTCAATGACTCTCACATTTCCTTCTTGTTTTATTAGGCTGACTCAATAACGATGATATACAGAAGTCTCTCATTGATCCATGGGTAGCTCCTATAGGCACCGTACAAGATATGATTTTTCAAAATAGCCCTGCTGAAGGTATCATTGCAGAATTTTTTGATACTATTTGATGAAATGGTAATGATCCTCTCAAAACATTTCAAGCAATAATAGATAAACACCTAACTCCGAATGATATTGAACGATTCTCGACTCCGAACTTCAGACGAATTCTCACAATAATATCCGAATGAAATATCCAAATATCACTTCACCCAAGGTATATACAATCCTTTAGACAATCTATGAATTCTCACGGAATGCGCTTTATTTCAGGACAAATATTGGCTATACGGCAATAACTTATTTTATTTATGGATCAGCTTACTCAATATAGAAGCCAGATTGATACTATTGATGCTCAGATTATACAACTCCTCGGAGAACGTTTTCATGTGGTAGAAGAGATTGGGAAATACAAGAAACAGCATAAAATGCAACCATTACAAGCAAGCCGATGGCAAGAGGTTCTCTATTCCAGAATGCAAATGGCAGAAAAAAATGGAATTGATCCGAAATGGATTCAGGAAATTTGGGAAGAAATACATCAATATGCTCTCAAGTTAGAAAATCGAAGATAAGGTTCTTAAGTATGAGATTGTCAAACCATTCAAACCTTTAGAACTTTCTGAAGTTTTTTATTGCAAAAAAACGGAAACGTTTATAATCAGGCTACTTGCCCGGGTGGTGGATGTGCGACCGATAGGGAGCCATACCCCAGAAAACGAGCATCCGTGAAACGGTGCGACATTTGAAAGGGGTAATGGTAGATGTGCGGAAATGCGAGTCCTGCAAAGACGACACATTGTAACCATACCTCCGAGAACGAGTCTCCACGAAAGCGGGACGACATTCGAGAGGGGTACACGGACAAGAAAATAAATATTACATAACATATGATTTGCCCGGGTGGTGGAATGGTAGACACGGAGGACTTAAAATCCTCTTCCCGTTCGGGAGTACGGGTTCGAGCCCCGTCCTGGGCACCATGAAAAATCAAAAACTTCAGAATTCTCTGAAGTTTTTTTGTTGAAAAAGGGAAGAAAATTCTATAATCAAACCATCTGACGTAATGAATACTTCAGATTTGCCGAGGTGGTGGAATGGTAGACACGTACGTCTCAGACGCGTATGCCGCAAGGTGTGAGGGTTCAAATCCCTTTCTCGGCACCAAAATTGTAACTATGATTCAGAGATTTGAATCGAGAATGAGAAGTGACCCAAGTCACTTCGAAGACGAAAGAGGAGGGTTGCGGCCGGAGGAGCGACCAAATCCCTTTCTCTGCACCAGATACTATACTGAGAGGTTACCCTTCTTTTTTTATTTTTACTACAAAAAATCCTTCCGTCTCTCATGAGGGGAGTATTCGTACTGTCTTTTTCATTTCCTCCCCATATTGGATGTTCTGAAAAGATGTCATACCAGACTTCCACCATGACTTTACTGATAATCCGAGATCTATATTCATAAACGTAGCATCACTGTTTCCAAGTAGAAATCGAGAAAATACTCCCTCATTTTCCTCAGGGGCAAGCGTGCATGTTGAGTAGACGAGAACCCCTCATTTTCTCAGATGTCTCCAACTCAGAGAGAGTAACTCATATTGAAGTTCTGCCTTATTGCGAATATTCTCTATTGACCAGAATCCGTATGATTTCTCATTATTCAGATTGATTCGACCTTCTGCACTGCATGGAGCATCGAGAAGGATGGCATCAAACAAATCCAGAGAACCATCCAAATATTTCTTGGCATCCATCTTTATGCCTGTAATATTGGTTGCACCCTGAAGACGAGCATTGTGTATGAGTTTATCATATCGAATCTGATTCTGCTCGATAGCAGTAATATTTCCCTGATTTCACATCATCATTGCCATCTGTGTGGTTTTGGAGCCAGGAGCGGCACAGACATCCAGTACTGATTCTCAGTTTTTTGGATTAAGTGCAAGCACGGGGAGCATCGAAGCAATAGACTGGAGATAGATTTTTCCATCATAGAATGCTCGTGTTCCTTTTATCGCATATTCATATTGTCGATCAAATATGTACACTCCACTGATTCCTTCATATTTCTCTACGAGAATATTCTTTGACGCAAATTCCTCAAGCACTACATTCTCAGTACATTTGAGTACATTGATACGAAAAGAACCTATTCGCGTCATAGAAAAAGCTGACATAACACTTGAAAAATCCTCTCCGAGGATACTCTGAAGTCGAGATGTGAGATTTTTTGGGAGCATTTTACCGTTTAAAACAATCGAGACTTCCTGGTGTATGAGTAACTTGTTGAACCGTTTTTTCTTTCCACTCTTCTGGATTGCCGTAGTCAGCAAAATCCTTGTACCATCCATGAGAAAACTTTGGTTTTTTGGCTGCCTTGATTGGACACCAATACCGCTCAGTGCGGGCACCAATCTCGACCGCATACGCAAATACTCCGTTTACATAACTACAATAGAGGCAGTGCATCTTTTGTACAAGATTAAGATAATCCAGGAATCTACGATCATAGACAATAAACTCTGAGCGCTTTACTCTTGGGATACGATAGAGAGAAAACGCACTCCACTGATAGATAGTTAGAAATATATCCAAGATAACCGTCGGAATAATCATCCCATATACAAACGGGATAGAGAGAAAATGTCGGATATTCGTTGGGATAACATACTTCCAAGTTGGGAATTTGAATGTTTTGTTTCTTTTACGAAATTCCTCAAGAAAGACAATTTTCTTTTTCTCAAGAAAAAAACCATACTCTATTGCAAGTCGTTCATATTCTTTCCTGAGTTCGGTATTGAGTTCATCTATTTTTTCGAGAATATCTCGGATAGTAGGCATAGTAATCTACGGTAAAAGATTAGTCGCCAGACCCAACTACGACTCGTGCATGACGGAGCACTCGATCTCCAATCATATATCATTTTTCAAACTCAGAGAGAATCTCTCCTTCCTTCCCTGGCATCTGAGTCATAACATCATGTTTATCAGGATTAACTTCTTGACCGATAGAGTCAAATGAAGTGACGTTCTGTGATTCAAGATACTTCTGGAATCCAGCATAGAGCGCACGAATCCCATCAACAAAAGCATCTCCTTCGGTTCATTCTTTGAGTTTGATAGCTCGCTCAAGGGTATCAACCTGAGCCAAAAGTGGGAAAAGAATCTTTGCAGAGAGAAAACCTACCATATCAGCTTTGTCTCGCTCAACACGCATAAGAAGATTCTGGTAATCCGCTTGGGAACGCGCAAGTGCCTCTCGGAGCCGAGCAATCTCTTCTTGAGACTGATCAGAGGAATATGTTCCTGTAATGGAATCAACATTTTCCTCTGACGCCTGAGCCTCAGCAACCACCTCTTCTTCAATAGGATTTTGATCTTGTGACATATATCAACGATTTTTAAGACAAATAAATCGCGACCATTGTGTCGAAAAAGAGGAAAAAATCAAGATGTACTCTGTCAAAGAAAAAGAAAATCGCTCAGATATGAGCGATTGAGTATTAAAACTTGTTTTTATTGAGTTCTGATTTTACTTTTTCATACGATTCAGAGAGTTTCTTTCGAGCCTCGACAAGGAGGATATCAATCGAATCCTGAGAGATATTTGAAAGAGAACGAGCTCTTTCTCCAGCATTCCTAAGGAGTTCTTGCTTCTTTGTATAAAATTCTTCCAGCATCCTCTGAATCTCACCTATCTTTGCTGTGCCATCATTCATGATTCCTGTAACCTTCGCATCAAACTCGGACTGGAACGACTCAACAAATTCTTGAACCTTCTTTTTAAGTTCTTCAAAATCCTTGATTTCTTCGAATGTTACCACAACGGCATCTCGGATATCACTATACGCTGATTTATGAATATCAACCACCTCATCAATAAATTCATCCATCTTTGATTTTGCTGATTGTGCTGGTGTCTCTGGAGCAGCTGGTGCTTCTGAAGCAAATGATGCTTCTGGAACAACTGGTGCTTCTGAAGCAAATGATGCCTCTGGAACAACTGGTGCCTCTGGAACAACTGGTGCTTCTGAAGCAAATGATGCCTCTGGAGCCACAGGAGTCTGCTTATGGTCCTTGCGATACTTCATAGCAATAACAAGTCCAGCAGCATATCCAGCGAGGAGTGTGAGAAGCCCTTTTTTCATAGATTACGTAGGGTAAGTAAATAAAGTATATATCTCTATTCTACTGTATTTCTCTCCTTTTTGCAAAACATTTTTAGAGTCGAATACATCCCGTCTCAGTTACAAGATAATCATCCTCTATCCTAATACCAATTTCCTCATCTCGAATATAGATGCCTGGTTCAATCGTGAGCATCATTCCAGGAACAAGCATCATATCACCGTCACCCACATCATGGGTATCAAGACCGAGGAAATGTCCGATACTATGAGGAAAATATGGATTGGATACAGGGCTACTCTCCTGTATTCAGGGTAATGATAGATTCTGACAAACACGAAACATATATTCTTTTACCTGCAGATTCCAATCTTTTCGATTGATTCCTGGGCGTAACGTCTGTTCCGCAAAATGCTTCACATCAAGAACAGCATCATAGAGTTCCTGTTGTCTCAGATTCATCGTGCCATCAATAGCAAAAGTCCGAGAAATATCTGCTCCGTACCCATCAAGCTCAATACCAAAATCAATCAGAATCAGATCTCCAGATTCTATCTGGCGACTGTTCGCAGTATAGTGAAGAGTACAAGCAGATGGACCACTCGCAACAATGGATGGAAACGCTTCAGTTCCATGATATAGGCGGAACTGATAGGCAATCATCGCTTCAATTTCATACTCATACATTCCCGTCTTTGTATTATTCTGAAGAAACTGATAGGTTTTTTCTGTGAGTTCAATTGATCTGCGTATTTTTGTGATATCAGATTCTGATTTTATACAGCGCTTATTCATAAGAATATTTCCTGCATCCAGAATATTTTTGCCTCTCAGAGATTCTCGGAGTAAGCCATATTCTCTCTCGGTTGAAGAAACATATTTCGCTGGGAGATAGAATTCACTATCAAGTCAAGAAAGGTATGATACCAGTTCCGAACGAGGAAGAATCTGACCAGAGAATCCAGCTTTCCTGAGGATGGACGTATCCCATCGTATTGATTCCCAGATTCGCTTCTGATTATCTGGTTCGTCAAAAAAAAGAATTTGTTCCTGTGTTGTCATATCATGGAGCAAGATGGCTCCCTCAATATCCAATCCTGTCCATGCAAAAAAATCAGAATCAACACGAAAAGGATAATGAACATCGCCATTACGAAGAGGGGCCATTCCAGATGCAAGGAGGAGTGAGGAGTTCATACTATACTAATTCGAGTCTTACCACTATCTCAATATGGTGTGTATGAGGAAACATGTCTACTGGAGTAACATCGGTAATCTTGTATTGGGGCAAATCCAGAGTCTTCTCATCACGAGACTTCCCTACGAGCACCTCGAGATCACGGGCGAGGGTAGCAGGATTACATGATACGTAGATGATTTCGCGTGCACCAAAAGAGAGGATATTCGGGAGGGTCGATGGATGTATCCCATCACGTGGTGGGTCAATAACAATCGTATCAGCCTTTCCACCCCTATCAAGGAACTCTTGAGCAAACACTTCCGCCTTATTACAAATAAAGTTAATATTCGCAATACCATTCTTTTGTGCATTCTTCTGCCCATCTCGACTCGCATCTTCGACGATTTCAACAGAATACACTCGGTCAAAATGACGAGCAAGGAGAATCCCGATGGTTCCTGTTCCTGCATAGAGATCGAGCAATATGCCTCACTTGTGATGAATCTGATTCATTGCCTCGGTATAGAGTTTTTCGGCTCCGAAGGTATTAACTTGGAAAAAACTCTTCGGCTGAATATCAAAAGAAAGACCAAGAAGCTCCTCAGTAATAGAAGGCTTCCCAAAAAGGAGCACTGGCTTCCCAGTAACAATATCTGCAAGTCCCGTATTTTCAAGGAAATAAATGGAAGCAATGGATGGAAATTTTCCTGTCAGGGTTTTCGCTAACATTATCAAGAAATATTCCGTTGTGTCTTCTGTTTGTGTATGAGCTTGTTTCCAAGTCCCATTTACCGAAAACACGAGCATAATCTCTCCTGTTTTCTTCCCCTTCCGCACGACAAGATGTCGCCAGAATCCTTCTTGTCGTTTTGGGTCATAGGTTGGGAATCATAACTCACGAGAAAGTCGGTCAACCTCATGGAAAATAGCGTTAATCTCGTCATCTGCGAGAGCGCAATAGGTACAATCAATAATGCGGTCAAACTGCCCTTGTGCATGGAATCCGAATCGGAACTCATCGTGCACTCATTCACGATCAGAGATATACTTTCCCCAAGAGAACTCGACCTTGTTACGATATCCGTAGAGTTCTGGCGAGGCGATGATTGGATGGAAATTTGGGGGAATATTGTCATTTCGAGCGAGTCCATCTGCTTCTGTGGTGGACGACGAGAAATCTTGCCCTGAAAGCCACTTCAATATTCCATAAAACGCCTCTCTCACTTGTCACTCCTTGATCTTCAATTGATCCTCATATCTTATCGTGAGCCACTTTGCCCCACCATAGAGCTGGAATCCTTCTGGGAGCTTTACCTCCATCGGAGACTGTTTTACGACATCGAGTTGTTGCCCTTCATAGTGAGACTTCTTGGCCTTGAGCACTCGTATATTGACCACACTTCCTGGGATACACCCTCCCGAAATGATGATTTTACGTCCATCTGGTGCGGTCGCGAGTCCCTTGCCCCCGAAGATGAGCTTATCGATGGTGATATTTTCGAGGATTTGGTTTTTTGACATGTGCGTGAGTGTAGGATTTTCGTGATGAGAGTCAAGGGAAAGTGAGTTTATTGAAAAAGTATTGACAAAGTAACTATATTAGTAATATATATTACTATAATTTCTTAGTGTTATGAAACTTTCACAACCGAATTGGTGAGATCATCTTCAGGACCTCACTACCCCTATAGCACGTCAATGGAAAGATGAATTCTGAGCAAAAGCTGGACTTCTTCGATTGTTAGCACAAGATGCGGAACTGGCTCCTCATATTCTTCCATGATTTTATATAGATTCAGACTCAGTACAGTCAGGAAAGATCCACGAGCTCCCAGAATCAATGAAAAGAGATTCCTGAAATCTCCTCTATCGTTCGACACATCCTCATGATTGATATGACTTTATTGGCGGACTTCCGACATTACGTGATAATATTACTGTTGAGATTCCTTCTTGAGAGCAACAAGAACGAAGTAGACTAAGTGATAGAGTAGGTGAATATTTCGTAGCACTCCAGCTATCATGACGAGGAAACCAAGCCTTTGTTCGAAATGATGGAATTGGTTTACCATCCAGATATAGACCTTTTATGATTAATGAGATTCTGAAAAGAATTTATAATTGAACGATACTCCGAAGCACTCTGGAAATGAAGTACAATAAATTAAATGAGAAACTAAAGTCGACTAAGCCTGATATGGTTCAGTTAAAACATCATGAGATGGTGCAACGTATTCTAGCTAAGCTACAAAAAAAGGATTGGTGAGACTATCTTACCAGAAGGAATCTGCCTGATCCATCAAAAACAACAGGAATCTATGTACAAAATATCCTCCACCGAGGTCATACGGGATCTATTGTGGAACACCCGAATAGACCTGGTGTATATATTGCATCCTATCGGTGCTCTGGATGAGATATACACAATGGTTGACTCTATACTGACCTAGTAAATGATCAGTGACAATATATAGGCTGTTGGCACAATGTCGCGGGTGATGTGCCCGAACCATATATTCTACGAGCTATAGAACTTTATAAAAAAGTAAGAGCAAAGTGACTTTTTGAAGATGGAATTTCATTCCAAATGGAGTTTGGAACGGATTGGAGTGGAAAACCCTATATCTTCCAAGTTCGCCAATTTCGACCATTTGAACAAGCAGATTGGGAAAATAAGAAAGGAATTGAGTGTCTCTCATTCGGAATAACCCCACCAGAATGAATCGAGCTCGTTTGTGAAATAAGACACGGTGATGAATTAATTCTTCCATCTGTTGAACCTGTGAAAAAGTGAGTACAGTGAATGATTGCAAACACCTTAAAGGCAAATGTGTCACCCTCTTTCCGACTCGAAGATCTCTCATTTTTTGGGCTTAAAGGGTTCTCTCGTCCAAATCTTGAACATCATCTCTATGAACCAGCAATGAGAGTGCCTCTAGTACTACCAGATAGTTATATACTTCCGCCAATATTCCAAGATCCATTTATGCAGCCTGGTATGCCACTCCAAACACATTTTCGATATTTCTCAGATGGAATAAGAGCGAGGATAGAATGTATAGGCTCAGAAGAATCCACTCTCCCATTAGGACGAGTAAAACTAACTCCTCAAATACGTTGAAGATAATTCCTCCGAATCTCTCGGAGGAATTTTTTAATCATCAATCCTTCAATACACTCAGGATAGCTATATTCACGGAGAAAATACTTACTTTCTCTGTACGAGCTTGTAGAACTCCAGAACATCCCCTTCTTCAATCTTCACATCTCCCTTGAAATTGATACCACACTCTTCGCCTTCAAGCGCTTCGATGACATCAAGAGGACCTTTTTTGAGATTGGCGACCTCTCCGGAACCGACTTTTCGATCACCACGGATCACACGCACCTTGGCTCGTGGTTCTACTTTACCAGTCTCGACCCCGAGACCAACGATCATCATAGAATTGTTCTTACCAGTATAGAATATGGCCTTCACCTTCGCGATACCGATATCGACATCATCATAGCGAATATCAATCATACCAGTAATAATCGCCTCCACCTTTTCGAGCACATGATAGATTACCTTCTTGTCGATGAACTCAATCTTGGACTGAGAGAGTGCTTGCTTCGCTGATGGAACGACACCAACATTGTAAGCAATGAGGAGCGCCTGGGAGGTTCCTGCCATCATCACATCTGATTGATTCACATCACCTACTGCCGCATGGATAAATACTACCTGTGTTTCTGGGGTAGAGAGTTTCACGAGGGCTGCCTTGAGAGCCTCAAGAGAACCTCCTGTATCTGTCTTGAGAACAATCTTGAGTTGCTTCAGGGCTCCAGATTTGAGACGAGACATGAGCATACCGAGAGAGGCTCCTTCAAAGGCATGAATAGATTTTTTATTTTTTGCGAGAGAAAAATCCTTGGCTCGTTCTGATGCCATCTCTGGCGATGATACCACTTGAAGAATATCTCCACCCACTACCACATCAGAGAGACCAGTAATCTGTACTGGTGTTCCTGGACCTGCCTTGTCGACATTGCGACCCTTGTAATCCTTGAGTGTACGAACCTTCCCGTATGCGCTAGCACACACGATATTATCTGTCTTGTTGATAGTTCCAGCGTTGATGAGAATCGTAGCCACGGAACCAAGTTTCTGATCAAGATGAGCCTCGATGACGGTTGCTACCGCAGGCCTATCTGGATTTGCCTTGAGGTCGAGGAGATCAGACTGGAGGAGAATCATCTCAAGGAGATTCTCGATACCGAGTCCAGTATGAGCCGAAACTGGAACCACTACCGTAGATCCACCCCAATCTTCTGGCTGCAATCCTTGTTCTGCGAGTTGCCCCTTGATCATATCAACATTGGCTCCTGGCTTGTCCATCTTGTTCACTGCCACAATAATCGGCACTTCCGCCTCTTTGGCATGGTTAATTGATTCGATAGTTTGTGGCTTCATCCCCTCATCAGCAGCAATCACAATCACCGCAATATCCGTAAGCTTGGCTCCACGAGCACGCATGATAGTAAAGGCCTCATGTCCTGGAGTATCTAGGAAGGTAATACGTTTATCATTCTTGGTTACCTGGTAGGCTCCGATTTTCTGAGTAATTCCTCCGGCCTCCCCTGATACCACGGATGAATTTCGAATATAGTCGAGAATAGATGTTTTTCCATGATCCACATGCCCCATTACTGAGATAATCGGAGAACGAGTGACGAGTCTGTCTGGATTGTCTTCATGAATGAGATCTTCAATATTACCATCCATGAGATCACTCACAGAAACATTCTCAGAAATTTCCTTGGAAATCTTGATACCAAAAGTCTCTCCGATAAGATAACAAGTATCATAGTCAATTGGAGCATTGAGGTTCACAAGTACTCCGTTTTTCATGAGCTCACCTATAACTTTTGCTACTGGAACTCCAATCTTGTCAGAAAATTCTTTTACAGAAATCACTTCAGGAATCGATACCTCCTGTCCCGTACGATCTACGAGAACCTGTTTTACTTCTTCAAGGGATTTTTCTTTTTTCTTTCCAGCCGTTTTATGAGCTCGGCGGAATGATCCATCATCCATATCTCCTCCCGAACTCTTGAATCATCTTTTCTTTCCATCTTCTGAGACAAAATCTTTTTTTCCTCACTTTCATGATTTCTTGGCGGTTCCATCTTTCATCGGAGTAGCAAATCCAATGTCACGCTGGAATATTGGTTTGGCATCATCCCGGAGACGTCGCTCTCAAGCAGGAGCTCATGATGGAGACTTCTCAGCATCTCGACGTGATGGACGTCTATCTTCAGAAGGAACCTGCATTACTGGGCGATTTTCGAGAACCTTTACCTTGCTCTCAACTTTTGAGAAGGAGATAATTGGTCTCTTTTTTTCTTCTTTTGTTTCGTCTGTTTTTGAGGAAGGCTTCATCACGGAACGAAGGAGTCAGTGACTCTCATGTTCTCTCTCAACCAGACGCGCTGTTGGTTTTTTTGGCTTCGGAATATTCTCTGGAATAGTTTCTGAGACTTCGGAAACACCCTCGGATTCTTGAGGTTTTTTTGCTACCACTTTCAGCTTGAGCTTGAGTGGTTTTTTTGCAGAATCAGCTGCGGCATCATTCTTTTGAATATTGGCATAATAATCATCTTGATGATCGTCTTTTTTTATAGGCATGAAAGTGGGGAGAAAAGGTAGAAAAGAAAGGGAAATGGGGAATAAAATGCTCATTTTCTTTCCATTTTCGGAAACAAATTATGCGAGAAAAATCCGTATTTTCAGGAAAAATACGCATTTTCACGTAAACGTCGCGGAAATGTAGTGGGATATTATCAAAAAATGAGAGATTGTCAACGAAAAGAATGGTGGTTTCTGGCTTAATTCTGAGCTTGCTTCAGGATTATCCGTTTTTCATTCATATTCACTTCTTCCACTCGTGCCTTGATAGCATCGCCAATTCGATACAATACAGCATTGTTTCCATCAGAAATCGAACCATCAAGCTGATTGATCTGAAATCTCTTTCGTGGCAGATAGAGGGTTCACTCGATACCATTTTGGAGTTCTACAAAAACCGCAAAATCCGTCACTCATGATACTTGTCCAGAAAAAATCTGACCCACCTTATCCTGCATATATCGACAAGCATAGAGGACATCAAATGCTCGTTCAACATCCTCTGAAAATCGCTCTTGTTCAGAACAATGTTTGGCAACTCGTTTTAGGATAGATCGATAATGGGCCTTTCTCTCTGATGACAACGTGGAGTGGAGTTTTTCTTTGATAATACGATGTACCTGAAGGTCAGGATATCGTCGAATCGGGGAAGTAAAGTGAGAGTAATGTGAGAGAGCAAGTCCAAAGTGTCCAGAAACTTTATCAGTATAGATTGCCTTTGCCATCTTCGGGAGCAATAGATGAGAAAGACGAAATTGTTCGACTGGATCAACCATCTTCTCCATATAAGAGCGGATATGATGTGGTTCAAGTTTTTTGCGTATTTGAGCATTATCTATCATGAGGGCAATGAGAGCAATATTCTCACTTGATGGTAAAGCATGAGCTCGTGAGAGAAATGGGAGCTCCTCTCGAATACACCACTTTGCTACTTCTTCATTGGCAAGCACCATGAATTCCTCTATCATCATATGAGAATCATTTCTTGCTCGTTTCTCCACCGATATACTGGTACGGGTATCTCCAGAAAATCGAATTTCTGTAGATTCAAATATGATTTTTCCTTCTTTTTTTCTTCTTTTCTTGAGAATCTCAAAAAGCTCAAATGCGAGAGAAAGAGTAGCCTGCTCTTGATGAGAAGAAAAATTTCCTTTACCTCCTTTTTTAAAGGGTTGATTTCAAGAGTGTACTCCGGATAAGGGAGATGTTCCATTCTTCTCACTTCATACGTCACCCTTCATACTGATATATATATCCTCATATACTCCCTTCTTCTGACTCTCAATAATTCCCTCAACAATATCCGCTTGCAAGACTTCGCCTTCAGGATTGACTCTCATAAGACAAGAAAGAGTTACCTTTGGTCAGCCAGGATGAAGACTACAGAGATCATTGGATATCTTTTCTGGAAGCATCGGAATAACTTTACCAGGTGTATACACACTCGTGGCTCGAGTATATGCCTCCTTGTCGAGAGGAGTTCCCTCATGAACATACTGAGCAACATCTGCGATGTGTACACCGAGGAGCATGGCTCCATCGGGATATGCCGCGAGAGAAATAGCGTCATCAAGGTCTTTGGCATCAGACCCATCGATAGTGAGTGTGTACCAGTTTCGGAAATCGATTCGATTCCCTGAAAGTGAAATCAACGATGCTTCTTTCTGGATCTTTGTTTCTGGAGCGAGAGAGTGAAGAGAAAATTGCTCAAGCAAAATATCGGATCATTTTTTCTCTGAAGAATTGATTCAAAGTCATGTGAGAGCCTCTACATCAGAAAGAATCTTTGCGGAGAATTCTGTTCGAACTCATGAGAGAAAAAGAATAAGTCGTTCCTCAATGTCATAGTCTCCCTTCTCTGCAAAGAGATGGAGCACCTTGAGTGAACCATCTCGGAGAAACTTGCAAGCGACAACATCACCGAGACGATAGTGCCGTGCATCAAGAGGAATAGACTGAGTATATTGTCATTGTTCTCTTCTCACTTCCAACATCCTCTTTCCTCGAGAATCAACAATAGTAGCAAGCAGTACTCGTTCTGAACGACGGAGTAGTGTGAGTGCCTCAACTTCTGCGAGCCTATCACCATCTCATCATTTTACGATTTTTGCTTTTATTACATCCCCATGAACAAAGCCAGAATGAAGTGAGCGTGGTCTCACAAAAAAAGTACTTTCTCCCAATTGTAAAACAACCCTTCGAGAAGAAAATACCAATGTACCAGTAATGAAAAGATGATGGAAAGACAAGAAAAAGAATTATGGAGCAATATCAAACTCGGTATAAGGAATACCTGCGAGCAATGACTCAAGTCAGACACGATGATGCGGAATAAATGGCTCAGGAAGCTCCGTAATAGGAAACCAGGCAATATCATCTATCATATTTGGCTCAAGAATTTCTGGAGAATTCACAAAGTGCTCAAGCATACCAAAATAAATTAACTTGGTTCACTGGACTGTTCTCGTCATAACAAAAGATTCGGCTAAGAGAGCCTGCGAATCAGTCACCACTCCAACCTCTTCCCTGAGTTCACGAAAAGAACATTCACGGAACAATTCCCCGTCCTCAATCTTTCCCCCTGGAAAAGCCCAGTATCCTGGCCAAGTATCAATATTTTTACTTCGTTTGATAAGAAGAACGTGAGAACCATGCTTACACACGATATTTGCTGAAGCTGGGAGAAGGGTACGAGTCATAAAAAAAAGATGATGGGAAGACAAGAAAAAGAACGTATATGGATTTCAATCTATTGCGACTATTCATGGAATCTCCCGCGTGCCTATCCAAAATCCATTGCTTCAGGATCTGCTTTGAGAATATTTTCTATCTTAATTCGTGGATTATAGTAATTGTATATGAGCTTGATGAGTTCTTCTTTTTTTACCTCTTCCGCCTTGAGACCAACGGATTCAAGACTCATCTTTACCGTAGAGAGACGCTCAAAGTTTCATTTTCTGAGTTTTTCGAGACGAATACGACCGTTCCGAATATCTGCCACCGATTCTTCCTGAGAAAGTGCCGACCAGAACGACCGAAAAACCCCAAAGAGATCTGTTTTCCGAACGCTCTCATTCCCCTCAAAGTCAAATGGTACAATGATATAAAACTCTTTTTTCATAATCTGAGCAAGATCGATGAGATTGGTGAGAAAATCGATATATCGATATGTTTGCTCTTGGAGAAGAGAATTCTCTTGTTTGAGAGCGAGATTCTTCAGTCGATTGATATAGGCTTCAATATCTACTTTTAGAGAACGGATAATAATCTGAACTGGGAAGCTCAGGGAGTTCAAAAATCTCTGATAACTCATAAGAATAGCATCCTGCTCTTCCATGCTCTTGAGATTAAAATTGAGTGCATGAACTCGAAGTACCATACGGGAAGAACCATCCTTCATTAGGATAAGATTATCCCGAATCTCTGAGAAAGGAAGGTACCGTTGTGTACTAGAATCCTTCGCTGGTTTCTTCCCAGACTGTACAGATTTTATTGTTTTTTGATCGTCCATGGTTGAATTAGAGTTTGAGTATATTTTCTGTTGCTTCCGTACTGAGTTTACTTTCGATAGACTGATTTGCTTCTACAGCAGCCTTTTGCATGGTATGAGTAAGATATCCGATCTCAACTTCTGAGAAACTATCCGTTCCCTGTGACCATATCCTATCCTTTCCATTCAAAGAAAGTCGAAAAAAATTGAGCGCCGTAGGAAGGAATGTCATCTCTGCAACTTTCATAAGTGCCACCACTATTCCTATAAGAACAAACGGGGCTGCAAAGAGAAATCCAGCAACAGGTCAAATCTTTGCTTCGGTGGATTTAAAGATGGCATAACCGATTCCTCACCAAATCATGATAATAATAAGCTGTCGGAGGGAAAGCCCTGCAACAATCACATCTTCATTCTCGATTTGTATAGGAATTTTGTATTGCATAAAAAGATATCAATGTATCATGACATCAAGTTTATCAAATCAAAAACTATTCCGTTTTGAAAACTTAATGCCTAAAGACTTTTTTACTATTTTTAGTATATCCTAAGCAGGAAGAATGCGCAAGCAATTTCCAAGGATTTCTTTTGACTTTTTATCTCTTCATCGTATAAATGGTGCTATCGTTTTCAAGTTATGAAGTTTTCTATCTTTATCGTTTTTGACAAACATAGGGAAACTGTCTACTGAATTCCTTTATACCTGTAACTTTTTTTTATGTTCTCATTTGTTCACAATCGTTACTACTTTTATGCCGTAGCTCTCGGGCTCGTTATCATATCTTTGGTAGTACCATTTATTTCAAAGCTCAACCTTGGTATCGATATGACGGGTGGAATCCAGATAGAATATATCGTGGAACAAGGAAATGTCACGAACGTTATCAATGACGTAAAGTCAGTCTCCATCGAAAAGGCCAAAGAATGACTCACAGAAGCGCAGAAGAAGATTATCAGTGATACCGTTGTATATCAGATTTCTGGAACCAATAACTTTATTATTGAAGCAGGAGTAGCGGAACACCAAGCACTCGACGCAAATGGAAAATCTGACCTCGCTGCCATAGAGTGAGCAAAAACAGTATTTGTAGACAATATCCTCACAGAACTCAAAAAAATACAAAATACCTCCATTATACAAAGTCGATATGTAAATATTGGAGCTTCTTTTGGTGCCTATATCAAGACTTCTGGATACATCACTCTCGCACTGGCGATTATTGCGATTTCACTCTATATCCAGTATGCTTTCCGTGGTTCAATTGCTGGTATGGCATCATGGCCATTCGCGGTAGTAACAGGAATTTCCTTGCTCCATGATGTCATTGTTGCATTTGGACTCTATGTTATCACTTCAATACTCTTCCCTGAATTCAAGATTGATACATTCTTTATTACAGCGATGCTCACGGTCCTTGGTTACTCCATCAATGATACTATCGTGGTTATGGATCGTATTCGCTCAAACCTTCATGAAGGAACAGCCAGAAAGTTGTCATTTAGCGATCTCATCGATAAATCTATTCATGACACAATGCGTCGTTCTCTCTTCACCTCTCTTACGGTTATTATTGTGCTCATAGCAATGTTCATGTTTGGTCCAAGTAGCTTGAAGGGATTCACTCTCGCACTCATCTATGGAGGAATCGTTGGTACCTACTCATCTATCTGTATTGCTTCCCCACTTCTCGTAGATATCACGAAGAAGAAATAGTTTTTCCAGCACGTAAAAAAAGACTGAGAATCTCAGTCTTTTTTTATATATCAAACCCAACTAATAGTGTTGCATCATCAGGAGCAAGATGCTGAAATTTCGAAGACAGGAATGTATGAACGATGAGTCCAGGAGAAGAAGATATCACTCCTGATCGTTTTATTTCATGAAATCCAACCGTAGGAAAAATAACTTTCTTCCCTTTTTGAAAAACGATAGCTTCATCTGGATTCCGGAAGGTGTTATCATGAGTCATCGCGAAGAGGACTTTCTTCTTGAGACATTCATACACTCCATGATTCCTCTCTTCTTCGTGTTCAAATATATATCCCCGATCCGCATTATCGAGCAAAACCACTTCTTTTATCCCCTGGATAGAGAGGAGGACGGATTTCTCTTTTCTTGTTATTTCTTCGAACGTGTCTTGCTGTGTCATGTCTTTCGTGGATACCCCTGCATCAGAACTCTCAGACAAGTCTCCAATCTCAAGTGTTGTCAGAGCCTCTCGCTGTGCATCATCGAGCAAGTAGATATTATTAACATACTTATAAATCTTTTCAACCTCTGGGAGCCATGGCCCCTCAAAATCCCCTACCGAACCAGCCGAACTCCGAGCAAAAAATGTCCCACAATCAAGGAAATAGTGGAGAATATTATTTTTAGAATAAGCAATATCTTTGATATTCTTGTAATAGAGGCTTATGTGATACTTAGAAAATAACCCATTCCGAACCTTGATAGATATTTTTTGATTGGTAATGATAAAATATGACTTGCTCCAGAAGAAATAGGTCCAAATAAATACCCCGAGAAAGAGCACAAGCATGCCGATGGAAACTGTGAACATGTTCCCGGAAAATCCCAGATACAAAATCGGGAGTATAAAAAATCATATAACTACGAAATTTCGCAATAGACTGAGTACTAATACTGCCACATGCTGTCTGGATTGATAAAGAATCCTGTCATTGTATGAATTCATAGGAGTGATTTAAAAAAGTCGCATAACATTATTAGTTTCGAGTCGTATCACATCTCGTCTGAGGAGCTCGATAAGAGAACGCATCGTTGCCTCAACATCCATCATTGCATTATGTGCTCATTCGAACCATTCGTCGAAGAGGAACTTGTGAAGTTCAGCAAGTTTTGGTGGTTTCCAGGCAAATCCTCTTCCCTGGAGTTTGCAATAATCTGTCGAACCTCGCATAGTACACACTACCTGGCCTGGCGTATATTCTCCAACACGACCAAGACGAGCAAGCTCATACCCAAGTATTTCCTCATCGAACGAGATATTGTGACCAGCTACGACATCGGATTGATTCAATACACGAATAATCCCATCAATATGTGATATTATAAGATCCTTATCTGCAACATCCTTATCATAAATACCATGAACTTGTGATGAAGCGAACGGGATAGCAATAGGAGGTCTTATGAGGCTATTATGACGCTCAAGTTCTACATACTCACCAGTATCAGGATTATACTCTCAGATAATTGCTGCAAATTGGATAATATAGGGTTGTTGATCGAGTTTTCATTCTCGTACGGGAAATCCTGTGGTTTCTGTATCCCAAACGCAGATTTGCATGACAAGTAGAAAGTTATCAAGTAATAAAGTTATCAAGCTTAGGAAATAGTCTTGATGAAGGCTGAAATAAGTTTTGATACCTCGACAGCAAGCATATAAAGCTCATCGTATTTCTCTTGAGAGATATACTTCAGATCCTTCGCAAGAATCAAAAGAGATCGAAACTCTCAGCAAGATCCTTTTGCAACATACAAAAAATATTTTAACTCATTATTCGTTTGTCTTTCAAAACCTTCGGCAATGTTTGATGAGATAGAAACGGCAGCACGTTGTATTTGGTCTCTAAAGGAGAAATCTCTGCTCTCATGAAAACAGAGATATATTTCTCTTGCAAGACTTTGAGCCTTTTTCCAAGAAAATACTTCTTCAAAATTATAAATTCTCATAACAATACTTGATGACTTTAACTTTTTACTTGAAAACTCTTAATAGAACTTCTTGTAATCGTAGCTCTTCATATCAGTATCGATACGACGGATAACATCGAGAATAACCCCTACCACAATGATAAGACCAGCCCCTGATATCAGAAAATCAATTTGGGTAGATCCTGAAGTGGGAAACGTATTGGTAATAGCATTGATCTTGGTCATCACGTATGGAAATACTGCAATAATTGCCAAGAATCCTCCACCCCAGAGATTCAGTCTATCTGAAGCATTCTGAAGATACGTTGCTGTCTCTTTTCCTGGACGAACTCCTGGAATATATCCACCACGTTTTTGGATTGATTCCGCTACTTCTGTGGTATTGAAGGTAATGGATACATAGAAGAACGCAAAACCAAGTACGAGCAAGAAATATACCGCGATATAAATCCATCCTGGATTCTGCATTGAGAGATTCGTCGAGAGCCACTCACCAACCGTAGCACTCATGCCAGTTCCTCTTTTTGCGAGTATTTGTCCGATGAGAGAAGGAAATGTAATAAGGGAAATCGCGAAGATGATAGGAACCATCCCTGCTTGATTGACTCGAATTGGAAAATATGACCGTTCATCTCGACCAGTACGAGTATAAATAAGAGGAACTTTTCGATATCATTCTGTAAAGCGGACGATAATATAAACAACGCCAATGGTAAGGAATGCAAGGAAGGTAAGGAGTCCGTAATTATTGGTCGAAAGATAGTTCAGAATATGTTGAGGAACTCCTGCAAGAACGCCCGCGAAGATAATAATAGAGGTTCCATTTCCGATTCCGAGCTCAGTTATGAGATCACCGAGCCAGAGAAGAATCATCGTACCAGCCGTAATAAATAACATAGCTGGAAGAACCGTTCCCCAAAAATCCTTGGTATCAATAATTGGCAAACCACTATCTCCTGTACCAATAATCGTATTGAGGAGGAAGATCATACCATAACTTTGTGCAAAAGCGAGTGGAACGGTGAGATACCGCGTATAGTTATTAATCTTTTTTTGTCCTTGTTCTCCTTCTTTTTTGAGAGATTCGAGAGATGGAACAATCACCGCAAGGAGCTGGATAATGATGGTTGCATTGATATATGGTGCAAGACCCATGAGGATGATAGAAAAATGTTCGAGTCCACCTCCCATGATAGAACCAAAAAAGGCAAGTTGCGTATTCGCAAGGAGTTGGGTTGTATATGCCTCAAGAAGAGCTGCATTTATCCCTGGAACTGGGATAGCAGAGAGAAGCTTATATACGGCAATCATAAGAAGCGTAAAAATAATCTTCTGACGAATATGTTCTGTTGCCCAGACTTTTTTGAGATTGGAAATCATGATAATAAAGTTAGATTTGTTCGATATTATAGGGAAAGAAAGAGGAAAAGCAAAAGGATTTTCAGAGAGAAAAAAACTCTCCAGAAGGAGAGCTTTTTATATATCTATTATGCAACAACATTGATACTTCCTCCAACTTTCTCAATAGCAGCTTTTGCTCCAGCAGATACTGCATCAGCAGTAACCGTGAGAGCAGCCGTGAGATTCCCACGACCGAGCACCTTGAGGAGTTTTCCTTTTTCTCGGATAATACGCTTCTCATAGAGAACAGCATAATCAACCTCTTGTACTCCAGCTTCAGCAAGTTTTTCGAGCTGATCAAGATTAATAATGACAAATTCTTCTGGATTATACGCCGTAAACCCACGCCGCTTTGGAGTACGACGGAAGATTGGGGTCTGACCTCCTTCAAACGTTGGATACCGTTTTCCGGTTCCAGTACGACTATTTTGTCCGTTCATGCCACGTCCATTGGTGCCTCCGCGACCACATCCGCGACCACGAGCGGTACCATGAGACTTGCTTTGAGAACCAGCATTAGGAGATATTTTTGTGAGAGTTGTCATAAAATGAGAGATTAAATTTTGATTGAAGGCTGTGAGAGATAACGATAGTACGGAGCGATAGAAGGGATTCTTGTTTTTGTCATTCGCTGTAGGCGAATATATTTAGTATTCCTATCTATTGCTATCGCTATTTACTGCTCACTCTTTGTTTCTTTCTTCTTTGTAGGAGCTTTTTTTGCTGCTGGTTTCTTGTCTTCAGAAACTACTGATGGAGCCTCCGCTTTCTTGGAAAAGTCACGAACCAGTGCTAGTGGCTTGAGTGCCCGAAGAGCTCTCATAGTAACACGAGCATTGGTAATTCCATTTGGAGATCCGTGTTGCTTTGCAATAATATCCTTGATACCCGATACTGCAAAAATCTTACGTACAGAACCTCCAGCGATAATACCAGTACCCTGATAAGCAGGATGGAGGAAGAGTGCGCTTGACTTGAAGTTTACTGCCACATCATGAGGAATAGTTCCATTTACGATAGGGAACGTTATAAGATTCTTCTTTGCATCACGAATAGCTTTCTCGATAGCACCTTGAACTTCTCCTGACTTACCAATACCAAGTCCTACTCGTCCTTTTCCATCACCGATTACTACTGAAGCACGGAAGCGGAGTTGACGACCACCAGCGGTAACACGAGTCACGCGATCAATAGAAAGCATTTCTTCTTGAAATTCTTTCTCTTCTTCGCGAATGGAATCACGACGATCTCGACGACCCCCCCCTTTTCGATCATCTCGACGACGATCTCCACGTCCAGCTGGTGCTGCCTCAGAAGACGCAACCACCTCAGTTTGAGGAGCTTCTGCAGGAGTTTCCGGAGTTGTAACATCTGTTTGAACAGTATCTGACATAGAAAAAAGTGATAATTTAAGACGAATTAAAATGCTAATCCTACAGCACGAGCTGCCTCAGCAAGAGATTTTACACGACCATGATAGAGGTATCCTCCGCGATCAAATACGCAAGTTTTTATCCCCTTTGCCATCATTGCCTCAGCGATAGTTGTTCCTACTGCTGCAGCCTTTTCTGACTTTGTACCCGAAGTAATAGCTATATCATTTGCGGAAAAAAGAGTGACACTATTGACATCATCAATGGCCTGAACAGAGATATGAGTATTGCTACGAAATACGGAAAGGCGAGGTCTCTCTGCTGTTCCGATAATACGAGCTCGAGTACGATTCGCACGAGCGAGACGATTTTCAACTTTCTTTAACATAAAAATTAGTGGTTAGTGGTTAGTGGTTAGTGGTTATAGGTAGAAAAAACTCTTCTCTTGTCCATAGCCTCTATCTAACTTTGTTATTTATTTACCAGCGGTCTTACCAGCCTTACGACGAACATATTCACCAACATAACGGATTCCCTTACCTTTGTATGGTTCAGGTTTCTTGAGAGAGCGAATATACGCCGCAAAGTATCCGAGAAGTTGCTTATCATGAGATTTGAGATGAATCTTGTTCTTTTCATCCTTATCATTCTCGATAGTGATTCCAGTAGGAGCATCTACATTTACCTTATGAGAAAAACCAAGTGCAAGTTCTAGCTTCGTTGGACTCTTAACTTCAAACTTGTATCCAACTCCAAGGATTTCAAGACTCTTGGTGTACCCATCAGAAACTCCAACAACCATATTCTGAATCATGGCACGAGTAAGACCCCAGAAAGCGCGTTGTTGCTTTTCTTCTGGATTCTCCACTGATACCGTAAGAACTCCTTCATCTTGTGTAACAAGAACATTTGGAAGAATATTGAAAGTAAGAGTACCCTTTGGCCCCTTGACAGTAACAAGATCATTGCTGATCTGAGCAGTCACGCCTGATGGGAGAGTAATAGGTTGTTTTCCGATTCGAGACATAATTTTTTGGTTAAAAGTTGAGTTATCAAGTTATCAAGTCCGAGTTATCAAGGAAAGTGTAGCATCTCACTTCATACCCCCCGAGAACTTTGCTCGAAAACTATGCTTAGTACACTTCACAAAGAAGTTCTCCACCAACACCGAGTGCATGAGCTTCGTAGCCAGTAACAATACCCTTTGGAGTAGAAAGAATATAGATACCAACACCATTTCTTGATTTTCTAATATCCGTACTCTTAATGTAGATACGTTGTCCTGGACGACTAATTCTCTTAAGAGAAGGAATATACTTTGATTTGCGGACATCCTGAAGAGATACGGTAAAAGTGCGCTTATCTTCAGAAAGAGCAAAATCAACAATATACCCATTTTTCTTGAGAATACGAAGAATCTCTGCTTTCATCTTTGAATAAGGAACACTTATATCATGGAGACGAGCAAGATATCCATTTCGGATTCGAGTGAGAAGATCTGCTATTGGATCGTGAGTCATAAAAATTGAGTTATTAGAGATTAGAGATTAGAGATTAGGGAGAGGATGGGAGTACTTTGTATCCTCTATCCACTATCCTCTAGCTACTAGTATTACCAGCTTGATTTTCGGGCTCCCATGAGTTCTCCAGCATTGGCTCGCTCACGGATACAAATACGACAAAGGTCAAATTTTCCAATGTAACCATACGCACGACCACAGTGAGAACAACGGTGATAGAGACGAGTTGAGAGTTTAGGTTTTTTTCCGAGTGCACGTGCACGAGCCGCTTTCTTTTGAGCAGTCTCACATTTATGAACAAGGGCAATACGAGCCATAATAAGAATGAGTTAGGAATGGAACAAGAATTATTTTGAGAATGGAAATCCAATCTTATCGAGGAGAGCCTTAGAGTGAACCTTGGACTCTGTTCTGAATTTTACTGTAATCTGCATACCGTGTGGTTTCACCACATCAAGTTGTGGAACCTCTGGGAAAATAGTATGTTCACGAAGTCCGAAGTGAAAGTTTCCTGCATCATCAAATGATTTTGAAGAGATTCCACGGAAATCACGAACTCGAGGAAGAACGATAGCAACGAGCTTTTCAATAAAAGCATACATACGTTCTCCACGAAGAGTTACCATCATTCCAACTGGCATTCCTTGACGGAGCTTAAAGTTAGAAACAGCCTTACGTGCATGATTCACCCGAGGAAGTTGACCAGCAATAAGTGCGAGATCATTCTTAAGGCTTGAGAAATCTTTGTTTCCAGCAGCAACGTAGGTACCAATACCCATATTGAGAACAATCTTCTCGATATGAGGAAGTCTCATAGGATTATCAATTCCAAGCTCTTTTGCAAGTGCAGGGAGAATATTTTTCTGGTATTTATCTTTAAATGACATACAGTAAGTGTTAGAGATTTTTTAAGGAAAAGGAGAAATTCTTAGAGAACCGTTCCAGACTTCTTTGCTATACGTACCTTTTTACCATTCTCGATCTTATACCCAATACGAGTTGGTGCCCCGGTCTTCGGGTCAAGAAGCATAACGTTAGAAACATTAATTGGTTTTTCATAAGATACCTTCTGCCCAGGAGTAGATCCTTGCTTCTTTATGTGGCGAGTAATAATATTTACTCCTTCCACAATAACCTTATTTTCAGTAGGAATTGCACGAACAACCTTCGACTTTTTTCCTTTGTCTTTACCAGCAATAACGATTACTTGATCATCAGTATGGATTTTCATAAGATAGTTTGTTAGATTATTGAGTTATTTGATTCATCACGAGATGAATACTATTACACTACTTCTGGGGCAAGAGAAATAATTTTCTGGTATCCACGAGCCTTGAGCTCACGGAATACAGGTCAAAAAATACGAGTTCCCTTTGGTTCGAGCTTATCACCAATGATAACACAAGCATTATCATCAGAGCGAACATATGATCCGTCCTCTCTTTGATATTCTTTTGCTACCCGTACAACAACCGCTTTTACGACTGCCTTCTTCTTGATGTTTCCATTTGGAAGTGCTCTTTTAATAGAAACAACGATAATGTCGCCAACGCTAGCATAACGACGCTTTGAACCCTTGAGAACCTTGATACAAAGTGCTTCTTTTGCGCCAGTGTTATCAACGACTACGAGTCTGGTTTCTGTCTGAATCATAGAAATTTTAGTTAATAGAGATTAGAGAGGGAAATGGTATTCCTCTAGTTACCAGCAGTTACAATAGAATCCTCCACCAACATCCATCGCTTCAAGCGCGAAAGAGGACGAGTTTCTGAAACAGTTACCACATCACCAACCTTTGCAAGACCCTTCTCATCATGAGCATAGAATTTTACAGAAGATTTGTAACGCTTCTTGTACTTTGGGTGTGTCTTGTAAGTTTCAACAGTAACAACAATGGTTTTTTGCATCTTGGTACTCGTAACGATTCCTGTTTTTGTACGCATAGGAAAGAATTTAGAATTAAGAATTTAGAATTAAGAATGGAATCCTTGGAATCAAAGCTTGATTCTGAATTCTGGATTCTGAATTCTAGAGGTTATTAGAAAGAAGAAAGACACGTAGAGATCTGAGCAATATACTTCCGACCCTTTTTTACGAGGTGAGTTTGCTTGAGTTCTCCAAGTTCCTTTTTCATAGTGAGAACATACTGTTCTTTTCTTGCCATATCAAGCTCAGCCTGAAGGTCAACCTTCTCAAGATTTTTGAGATCAGCAAGACTCTTATGAACAGAACCAGTAGCAGGAGTTGATGATTTTTTCTTTGGTGCCATGATGACAGAGTATTAATGGTTAATTGGAGTTGTTAATTGTGAATGGAATTTTCCATGTATCAGTAACAATGTATCATTATTCTAGAGTTCGTTTTTGGAAAGAATAATCTTTGTCTTAAGCGGAAGCTTGTATGATGCACGAACAAAAGCCTCTCTTGCAACTTCTGGGGAGATATCTCCAATTTCGAAGATAATTCGTCCAGGTTTTACAGGAGCTCGATACATTTCAACACCACCTTTTCCTCATCCCATTGGTACTTCAAGTGCCTTTTTCGTATATGGTTTGTCTGGAAAAATTCGAATCCAGAGTTGTCCACCCTTCTTGAGGTAACGAACGATAGCCTTACGAGCACTCTCTATCTGACGAGAGGTAATATACCCAGACTCAACAGTCTTGAGAGCATAGTCTCCGAAACTGATACCTGAGCCACGGATAGCAAGTCCTTTGATGACACCGCGATGAGCTTTGCGGTATTTTGTACGACTCGGTTGTAACATGGGTTCTAAGCGTTAGGATTATAAATAATTTTTTTGAAATGCAAGTTAGTTTTTCTTTTCTCGAGAGGAGAAGGACTAAAAGCTGATTAGGAAGAGGCTCCCTGGGTAAGAAGAATTTTTTTGAAAATACTTCTCGTAAGTGATTGATTACTTTTTGTAAACATCTCCCTTGTAGATCCATACCTTGAGACCAATCGTACCAGCGGTGGTTTCTGCTCTTTCATAGGCAAAGTCTACATCAGCACGAATTGTCTGAGTTGGGATACTTCCATCCTTGAAGGTCTCACGACGAGCGATCTCTGCACCATTGAGACGTCCTCCAAGCTTAATCTTTACTCCAAGTCCTCCCTTTTCCATAGTTTTTGCCATAGCATTCTTGATCACACGACGGTATGGCATCTTCTTTTCGAGTTGACGAGCCACAGAATCTGCAACGATTGATGCTGAGAGTTCTGGCTTTTTTACCTCTTTTACTTCAATAGAGAATGTGAAGAGAGGAAACTTCTTGGAAAGAAGAACATTAAGTGCCTGAATATTTTCATCATTGTTCCCGAGAATAAGTGCAGTACGAGAAGTATAGATAGTTGCAGTAACTGTATTCGCACCAGTATGAGAAAGGAAAAGATTTCCAATTGGAAGATTCTTGAAGTGCTTCATGATAGTAGAACGAATGGCTACATCACCAGCAACATGAGTAGCATATGACTTCTTGTCATAGTACCCAGTAGAACGCCAAGTCTTAATATAACCGATACGAAACGCGAGAGGACTAACTTTGTGTCACATAGGGAGAAAAGTAAAATTTATGAGAAATTATGCGGAAAGAGTAACATCTACATGAGACGTGCGCTTGAGAATACGGTGAGCACGACCACGAGAAATCGGATTAATTCGCTTAAACATAAGACCCTGAGTTACAGAGATGGATGCAATCTTCAGATCCTCAAGTTTCTGTGAATCATTGTGAACCGCATTGGAAACAGCGCTCGAAAGAACGTCGTAAATTATACGTGCGCCCTTCTTCGGCATAAAACGAAGAGTATCGAGCCCTTTCTTTGCAGACATACCGCGAACGATATAGGAAATAACATTGAGTTTCTTTGGGGAAATTCTGATGTTTCGAACAGAAGCTTTCATGAGGATAGAATTTAAAATTTAGAATTGAGAATTGAGAAGGAGAATACAGAATCAGAATCTACGGACTGAATTCTGGATCCTTGATTCTGAATTCTTACTTGTTTCCAGAATGATTACGGAACGTGCGAGTAAAAGAAAACTCACCGAGCTTGTGTCCAACCATATCCTCAGTTACAAATACTGGAATATGAGCTTTCCCATTGTGAACACCGAGCGTATGCCCGACGAACTCTGGAGAAATCGTACAAGAACGAGACCAAGTTTTGATGATAGTTTTTTTTCCGCTTTCGTTGAGTGCGGCAACTTTCTTCGCAACACGTGAGTCAACGTAAGGTCATTTTTTTAGACTGCGAGTCATAATTTAGAATTTAGAATTTAGAATTAATTTTAAGAGTGGAAAAGGAAGGAGGAAGGAGGAAAAGAAATGAATTTTTATTCCAATCTATTCCTGTTTCCTATTCCTAAAACCTAAATCTATCCTTGAAGCTTTCCAGAACGAGTTCTATGAATCCATCGGTCAGTACTCTTACGAGAACGAGTCTTCACACCGCGTGCGAGACGACCCCATGGAGTTTTTGGTCCTTTTCTTTGTCCAACTGATTGGTGTCCTTCACCTCCTCCGTGTGGATGGTCAACAGGATTCATAGATGAACCGAGAACCGTAGGACGGCGACCCATCCAACGAGAACGACCAGCCTTACCGATAGTAATCTGATCCCAGTCAATATTGGAAACTACCCCGATAGTAGCATAACACTTCTTGTGAACGAGACGAATCTCACCACTTGGCATCTTGAGCTGAGTATACTCACCTTCCTGAGAAATCACCGTAGCATAGGCACCAGCAGATCGAACCGTAGAAGCGCCTTGTCCGAGGATCATTTCAACATTGTGAACCATGAGTCCAGTTGGAATCTTTCCGATTTCCATACGATTTCCAGCTACTGGCTTTGCATCGTTGGAGACAATCATCTCATCACCTACTTTTATTTGAGAGTGAGCAAGAATGTAGCGACGCTCTCCATCACGGTAACATACGAGAGCAATAAAAGCTGTTCTGTATGGATCGTATTCAACGGTTTCAACTCGAGCAGGAATTCCTACTTTATCAAGCTTGAAGTCAACAAGCCGATAGAGTTGCTTGTGACCTGCCCCCTGATGGCGTACAGAGATGCGACCGGCACTATTGCGACCAGCACGGTTCTGAAGCGAAACCGTAAGTGGCTTGAATGGCTCATTGGTTGTAAGCTCCTCGTAAGTGAGGCCTGTCATGTAACGACGAGAAGGGGTCGTTGGTTTATACTTTTTGATTCACATAGAGTAGTAATTAGAGATTAGTGGTTAGAGATTAGGGCGGAGACAAGGAAATTTACCATCCTCTTGCCTCTATCCTCTATCAACTATTTTATAACTTCAAAGTTTGCAATTTTCTGTCCGCTCTTGAGAGTTACCATTGCTTTCTTTTCGATGGTTCGCTTCTTTTGTATACCCTGGCGAGTATTGTGAAATTTTTCACGAGTATTGAGAACATTTACTTGTTCTACTTCTACTCCGTAGATAGCTCGGAAAGCATTTTTTACATCAACCTTTGTAGCAATAGGATCAATGATACAAGTATAGACTCCACGGATTTCACCGTCAGTACTCTTGTTTGTTACTGTAAATCGCTTGATGACATTATAGAGAGAGTTCATAACTATATGTTATATTTAAAAAAGAGGAGAACCCGAACTTTTGTAATTACTTGGTAAAGTGCTCATAGAGATGCTTGAGTGATGCCTCAGAAAACACGAGAGTTGAGTACTTGAGGAGATCATATGGATTGAGGTATTCAACATTGACCACATGAGAGTTTGCAATATTATTCGCGCCAATTACATGAGCCCTTTCTTCGCGAGTGATAGCAAGAAGTGGCTTCTTTGCTTCAATAGTAGCAAGAAGTGTATTCATAGTCTTTGTCTTTTCTCCAACCTTTGCAAAATCTTCAACTACCTTCACTGCACTCTCTGTTGCCTTCGTAGAAAGGAGAGAAAGGAGAGCAAGACGACGCTCCTGCTTGTTCATAGATACTGCCCAGTTCTGAGTGTTACGAGGTCCGAAAACCACACCTCCACCACGACGCATTGGAGAACGACGATCACCCATACGAGCGTTACCAGTTCCTTTTTGCTTAAAAAGCTTACGAGTAGATCCGTGTATTTCACCACGATGCTTTGCATGAGCGATAGCAATACGACCATTTGCCTGCTGGAGAACGAGGAGACGATGAACGAGTGCAATATTTGGGGTTACCCCAAAGAATGTTGTCTCAAGGTCGACGCTTCCTTTTTGTTTTCCCTTAATATCATAGAGAGGAGCTTGCATAATTTTAGAATTTAGAATTTAGATTTGAGTGAGTAGCGATAAAATGGATTCTATTAGAAAGTCAATGTTATAAGAGAATTTCTTGCTCCAGGAATTGGACCCTTTAACGCAACTACTTGGAGATCCTTGTTTACGAGAACAAGAGGAACTCCCTTGAGAGTGATACGATCGAGACCCATATGTCCGTGCATCTTCTGTCCGAGCTTGGTACGACGTGGTTTACGATTTCCGATAGAACCAAGAGCGCGGTGGAATTTGGAACCGTGTGAAGCAGGACCTCCAGAAAAGTTCCAACGCTTCATTGCTCCTTGGAATCCCTTACCCTTGGAAATACCAACAACCGTAACTTCGGCAACTCCCTCAAGAACATCGAGAGAAACCTCATCACCCTTGGCAAGACCAGAGAGTGCTCCATCATGAGCCACCTCACGAAGAGTTATTTTTTTTCCATCAGTCATACGAACAACGATTGCCGTATATCCATCTGTTTCAATTGTTTTCACCTGAGCTACTTCAAGCTTTGGAACCTTGACAAGAGTAACAGGTGTAAAAGCACCATTATGAATGACGCGAGTCATTTCGAGTTTTTTTCCGATAATTCCAGCCATAGCGATTGAGAGTTACCAAGTTATCCAGTTGCAAGTTGTCAAGTAGAAGGAAGAATCTTAGGAAGACTTTATACTTGAGAACTTTTTACTTAGAAAACTAAAATGTATATATAAATAATGAGAGGTTCGCCGAGAGAATATCTTGAATAGATATTTTATTCGTGAACATCACTTTCCGTAGGAAAACGTTCGTGTATCCTATTTTTGGAAGATCCTTTTCTAGAGAAGGAGACTTTCCATAAAAGCTCGCGGATTATATTGGGAGGAAACAATTTGTCAAAAGATTTTCTATCTTTTTATTTCATAAGATTCCGAAGCGTCTCTTTTGCCTTGTTCTGGAGCTCTGCTGCTGGCACAACATTGAGGACTCATTGAATCTTGGTATCGAGAGAGGTAATATATTGTTTGATAAGCGCATCCGTACTCTGAAGAGTCATCCCCGAAAAACTTATCCTATCCCAAATAGCACCGCGAGCAAGAGTGTCAATCATCTCATCCCCGTGAGTCCACGTATGTATGAGTGTGGCACGGATATTTTCTCGTTGTTCAACAAAATCAGTATCCTGAAATCGTTGATACCATTTTAGAGCATATTCACGAGGAATCTCTATCGTTGAACCAGAAATCGCTTTTTCCAGTGATTCAACGACTTGGATATCTCGGAAAGCTCCAAAGAATGAGAGAATCCACCGAACAAACCAATCATAGACTCCTCGAGCTTCTCGAAGTATGTCGAGGCTTTTCTTCGCCTGAGCAGAATGAATCGCTGCATCTGCCGCATCACGCACAATATTCATCTGTGTCCACGCGCTATCAAGAGCAAGTTGGGTAAGTTTTTTCATGATATCTGTGGTAGCCACAATATCCCCGGGAAGGAGCGTGTTTACTTGACCAATACCATCAGAAAGGGCGACACTATGATTCACGGAATGAATATATTTCTTCTCTAGATTGATCTCATAGATGGTACCACGGACCCCCGCAACCACATTGTTTTGCGGGATACGCGTACGGAAGTATGATTGCGGATAGATAGTCCTCACAACCGTATTCCAAGCTTTTCCTTGTTCAAGGGTCAGCTCGATCTCAATACGAGCATAGTCATCATCAACACGCATGCGATTGATAGTTGCACGAGTATCCGATCAGAGACGGGTGGTTGAGTGATCTGGCCAATAGAGAACTACGAGTGATCAGGATTTGGATATGAGGATGTCATCTTCCCGTACTGGGTATTTTTCTCATGCTACCATATCGATAGCAACGTCCCCACGACCGATAGTGAGAGCCCCCGAATCAACCATCACATACGGTACAATCGGATCATCACTATGAATCACTCCATAGTATCCATACGCCATCCAGAGAAATGACGCAATAAAAAGGATGAATACAAACGAAAGAATTGGAAAGAGAAACTTTTTCATAGATTAAAAGTGGAAAAATGGAAAATCTTGAGTATTTTAAAAAAAAGGCGTCAGAAAGCAAGATTAGCAAGAAAGGCTAGAGTAGCAAGATTTCCTAATCCACTATTAAACTCATCTCGCCAATTTCGCCTCTTCACTAATCTCGTTATCTTGTACTCTCGTTTTCACTACATCCTCATCCTCCTCATCATCATCGTGGTATACCTGATCTATCTCATCGGGTATTACAAGGTGCAGGAATATCGAACGGATGCCTTTATTAGTTCTATCGAATATACCAACAATACGGTAAAAACAGGAAACAATAACAAGGTATTCCTCTCATCCTATATACGAACCAAAGCCTATGCTACAAAAGTCGCAAAAGCAACACAGAACAAAAAACTCCCTGGAGAGGAAGTTATCAATATTGTCACGGAAGAGGAGATAAAAGGAAATGCGGAGGTAGATACCCATGATGTCATCCTCCAAACTCGAGAAAAAAGCAATGACCCTACCAAAAATATGACCAACCCAGAGAAGTGGTGGCACCTTATGACGAATGGGATAGGAGGATAAATAGTGCTATTATTTGCATTATTATAAAAAATATGGTAATATACAATGTATATAACCAATATTTATCTATGTCTGAACTCTATACCGTACAAAAAATGTACGAAGCCTTCGAAGGAAAATCGCTCCAAGAATCCGAAAAAGGAAATCCTTTCGTACAAATCAATTCTGAATCGTTCAGTTCCTCATATGTCTTCAAGACAGAGCTACAGCGCAAGCAATATCTCGTATCGATGACAGGACAAGGACTCAACGAGGCAATTGCATGGCTTGAAAAAGGTTGAAAAACCGTACAAGATGCCCAAAAAATGCATGATCTTTTGGTACGAAAACAAACTGATCTTGAGCGATTGCAAGCAACAACGAAAGAAGAATTAAAAAAACTTGAGTTGAGTTTTCCATGGAGCAAACCCAATGATAAGGCTGCTGCGAAGGCTGAGGCTGCTGCGAAGGCTGCGAAGGCTGAACCTGCGAAGGATGCTGCGAAACCTGAACCTGCGGCGAAGGATGCTGCGAAGGCTGAACCTGCGAAGGATGCTGCGAAGGCTGAACCTGCGAAGGATGCTGCGAAACCTGAACCTGCGGCGAAGGATGCTGCGAAACCTGAACCTGCGGCGAAGGATGCTGCGAAGGCTGAACCTGCTGCGAAGGCTGAGGCTGCGAAGGCTGAACCTGCGAAACCTGCGAAGGCTGAACCTGCGAAACCTGAACCTGCTGCGAAGGCTGAGGCTGCGAAACCTGCTGATAAGGCTGTGGACAAACAAGATGAAGAACCGAAAGCGAAAATTATCAAAGAGGCAACTGATTTTATGACACAAGTAATAGAGGGAAAGGACTTCAAGAAAGACTTTACGACCATGTATCGCTATCCATATGAGAAGAAGGTAATTCAGAATCCATTTAGTAGAATATTTCTCTATGGTTCAGAATCACAGCGTAATGATCTTCAGATGAAAAATAACTCACTCATATTCAATACTCACAGTGAAAAAATACTAACTGATGCTAATTTGAAGGCATGGAGAAATCTCTCACAAGTAGAAAAAGATGCGATTATCAAAGAACTCAACGATGAATGGAATAAGAAGGCTCAGGAAAAACTCAATCTATTAGCTGCTGCGAAGGCTGAACCTGCGGCGAAACCTGCAGCTGCTGAGTAGATTAACACATAGTAAGAAACGAATGATAAAAAATCTCCTTCAATACGTAAGGAGATTTTATTATTCGGATTTCTCCCACTGACACTTCGCGGATGACGAGGGAGAAAGGTCTACTTGGCTTCTTTTTGCTTTTGTAGCTTTTCAAGTTCAGAAACATCGGCAACCAACTTTCCTGTTTTTTCTTCGACGATCTTCCCATCTGTTATCTTGTACCCAGCATAAGCTGCGGTGCTAATTCATGCAAGTGTCAAGAGTGTCATAAACGTACTTGCAATTCTTCCTACAGGAGTGAGTTTGAAAGCCAAATAAAATATACCTCACAGACCTGCCAATACTCAAGTGGAAAGAATAGGGTTAGCATCCCAAACTCATTGAAGCATCAATTTTCATTCTTTCAATAATGCCAATGATGCATTTATTACGATTTTCTCAAGGTCTTTCAGGATAATTTTAACATCATCGGGGATTCTTATTTTTGAATCACCGAGAGAAATAGCTCAAACAAGAGTAGTTAGATAGCTATATGCCTGTTGCTCACTTCACTTATTGAATCTCAGCATCATCGTAATTTTCATGATAACCTGTGCCTTTTCAAAAGCATTCATTGCATCCATATCCGCGTTTCCTCATGACACTATAAAGAAATCTATAGCATCTTTATAGGTAAGTCCTGGTTTCTGTAGATAATCATTTATAGACCTTTCTGCCTCTGGTGATCCAAATCCAAATTGCTTCAACATATTTGGGAGCTTCTTTCCATATTCTGGAAGAGTTTGTGTCATGAATTTTTTTTCAGGTTCTTCCAAAGACAATTCATTTGCTTTTGGATCAAGAGGCTCTAAAAGAGATTTGGTAGAGTAAGATGTGTGAATAAGATACAATACATGAGGGGTAAAACCTTCGAACTTTTCTTTAAGATGCTCAAGAAGCTCCTTCTTTTCTCATATAAATTCTCCAACTCATATCTTTGCTCCATCACCAAACGAAAAGTGAGAAATATCAAGTTTTGTTCATTTCTCCTTTATCTTCTCTAGAAAATCAGCATATCGAGCAACCGAGGTAAAAAGCTTCCCAATTGGAACATCATCAGCGTCCTTGATCCCATTCTCTTTCATAAGAGAACGTGCATCCTCCGAAAGGAGTAATTCGATAGCTCTATATATCTTTTCTCCCTCGGATTCTTGAAAAGAAAGCTCCAATGCAAGTGACTTCTTGTCATCTTTGTTTGATGAAATGAGGGTACGAAGCTGATTTCGTGAGAGAGCTAGAATATTTTCATGAGTAAAATATTCTTGGATGTCCGTACTCGTTTTCTTGGATTCAAGAAGCTTCTTAAATACCTTGTTTGCTCATTCTGGTCAAAATCGCTTTTCGATAGAACTCAGAAAATTTCATGAACTTTGAGCATCTTTGTTGTCTGTCTTGATACCGAGTTTCATGCCAATAAGAGAAAGTATTCACTTTACCTTATCTTTCATCCCTCCGAGCATCTTACCGAGGAGGCTATCATCATCAAAGAACTTCAAAATCCACTCCTTGAAGGTAGTAAATCATTCTTTTACCATCTCTCCCCAACCTTTTTTGTCGATGAGACCAGTACCAACTGCCGCAGCGCCAAGCTTTGCAACGGTGTCTTGAATAGCTGGAGCTGCAGAGCGAACGGTATTAGCGAGATCATCTCATGCCGAGGCAAGAGGATTATTCGCTCATTCTATTCTTGGTGGGGGCTCATCTGTTACCCTGTGTACTGCCTCATCTGTATTTTTATCCTCTACAACTTGGATCACTTGGGACTTGAGGGTAGTCAGATCTGCGAGAGTGCCCGCAAGGACACGATTGTATCATTTTTCCTTTTCTGCTTGACTTAGTTGTGAGGAATAGTTCTCCAATGTTTTGAGAATGGAAGAGAATCTTCCTGGTCACTTCATGGCAATCTTTAGTTCCGCATCGTTCTGGATACTAACAAGAAGTGATCTTCCCTCATCAAAAGCTGCTTTCGCACTCTGGTATTTCTCAATATCAAAACGCATGTTTGCAAACACTCATGCATCCGCGGCCACAGCCGAATCGAACTCCTTCCAACGCTTTTCGAGCGTAGCACGAAAGCGCTCGAGATATTGAGTAGATGGAGTAGGAGCTGGAGATGATGAGAGATTTTCTGGGGTAGACATAGAAGATGGGGTTATTTTGTTGGCTTATTACCAGTAATATCATACGTAGCATGTACCAAACTCATACCAAGTAAACTATATGTAGCAACGGAACGGGCAAGATTTCCTGACTTGAGCACAGTACTTCCAGTAGCCAGCATAGCTCCAGATTTTACATAATTACCGGCTCACTTAACAACAATGCCAACACCAGGAATCACTCATAGAGCAATCATAAACTTACGCATTTCTCGCTCTTCTGGAGACATCTTTGCACCAAGCATCCATCGTTCATAATCCTCAAATGAGAGAATAGCAGCATCGTGCACTGCTCCAACAAATGGCACCATGCCAATACCAAGATCAAGCATGCGAGTCATTGCTGTTCCTATCTTTCCATCTTTTATAAGATCCGTAAATCACTCTCTACTATTGTAAACGATAGAAAGAAGTCCCACTCATACAAATCCTCGACGAGCTCACTTTAGATAGTTATTATCAGTTGTCCACTTATCTACTTTATCTACCAAACCGAATTGACTACCGGTTGTATTGGTGTGAATAAAATTCGCAAGCCAACCTCCAACTTTTGTTTTAGCACCAAGTGCTTTTGCTTCAGATTCAGTGAGAAGGGCAAGTTTCTCTGGTGCCTTTACATTCGTCTCAGTAACAAGTTTATTGTATTCTTCAAGTGCTGTCATGGCTGACTGTTTCTTTCCTGCATCTTCTGGAGCTTTATTCCATTCATCGAAGGCAGACAAAAGAGCGTCTTTTTTCGTATCTATGTTTTTCCCAAATTGAATTGCCTCACTTTGAATACGAGCAACCTCAATTGGTCTATTAATCTTGGCAATACAATCGTTTACGCTCATTTTCCAATTTCAAGCAAGCTTACCATCTTCATGCACTTGAGAGTAGAATACATTACCCGACTCAATCTTAGTTATTTGATATTTCTTGCCGTCAATTTCTATGAGAGTTTTGTCTGATTTAATTCGTTCTAAATCTGCCTCGGTAACTGGTACATTTTCTTTGGAAACAATTCATTCAGCTTGTTTTCTATATACATCCACATCAACTCATTTAAATATTTTCCATCCATTGGCTCACCACTTCATACCGAGCTTATTTCCGACAATCTCCCACTTCGTCTTCACTGATGCCTCATAAGCAGCGAGCGCATTCTTGAGATCCTTTTCGTTCAATGGCTGTGTTTTAAGAACATTCTCGAGCGCATCTACTTTTGCTTTTCGATCAAGGAGCTCTGCCTCTAATAGTGCTTTTCCATCAATATTCTGTGACTTTTTCTTCATAGCTTCAAAAGCTGTAGTAATCATACTTTTTTCATCCTGGACATGAACAAGAGTAAAAGCTGCCACTTTTTCTTGTAGCCCATTGTGCCGTGCACCTACGAGAGGATTCTTGGAATCTTTATTATTCGTCAGTGGTCCCCCATCCCAGAGATAATATGTCATCCCGGACCATATTTTTTTATAAAATGTCTGATCTTTTGCCCCAGACCAAGTATGGTCACTCAGCTGTGGAATATATCCTTTCGTAATAAGACGTGAAAGAAGATAGAGAAAACCATGCCCCTCACTCATAGTAAACACATCTGGTGAAGGAGTTCATTCTTGTATTCTTTGTGGTTCTGTTGTATCTTGTTTCTTTTTATTCTCCTCTGTAATAATATGGTCTCTCACTTGTTTGACCGTCATTTTTGACGTACCATCACGTTTTGCCATAAAATGTTCGTTGGCTGCAAGATATCCAATATAATTTTTCATTGTATCACGAGCAAAGGTATTGTCGTGACGAATCACGGCTACAAGATCAGTGTATGCTGAAGTTCATTCTGTAACTCCTGCTGAGTCTATCGCCGATTGCCATGATACTTCATCATCGTTCTCAAGTGCTTTCTTGAGTGCCTCAAAATTCATCCCTTGAATAGTAGAAATTACTTTTTTTTCTTTTTCCTTCTTCTCAGAATTACCTGTGCTATCTTCATCAAGAGCGCAATCCATGAGATCAACGTCAGTAAGCGGTGCAGGAGTTGCCTTTTTTTGAAGTTTTTCTTGTCTTCCTCGAGGAAGTAGCGCAGAAGATGTGCCAGCAGGGGCGCTCGCTGCGGCTGCAGGAGCTCCATTTGTCCCACTAATACTCGTCTCATTATTTCCTCCGAGTCACTTGAATTCCCCACGACTGGCTGCGTCAGCCAGACCGATACCAAAAATACCTCCAAGCGTTTTCCAAAAACCTGGTCCTTTCGAGCTAAATATTGACCATCAAAGTCCTCCGATAATCGCGAGAACCCCCCAACCACCACCATGCTTGTAAGCTTCAGAAATTGCTTCACCAAGTACTCGCATGCCACCTCAGGCACCAGCACCGGCAACTTTCCCAATTATTCATCCAACTTGACCAATTCATTTTCCAGCTAAACCAGCAAGACTATTGGGAGGAACATCGTTTCCTGAATTCTCTTTTGTTTTCGGCAACAGATCTCGTACATCCTTATCTCCTGTTGTCTCGGCAACACTCGCGATAAATTTTGGATAGTCTTTATACTGGAGCAGTGATTTCTGAAATACATCTATATTATTTTCAAGATTTCGAGCACTGATAAGAAATGCCTTTTCTGAAAGATCACGATCCCGTAATTGTTTACGATTCACGTATTTGATATACTCTGGGAGACTTACCTTTGATGGGTCAATAAATTCACCTTTTTCATTGGTAACACTTTTTCTATAGGACTCAAATGAAGAGCTCGTATAGAGCAGTCCTGACTGAAGTGCTCATGATAATACAGGAGACACTGCAAGATGAAGATTGAGTTTGGTCTCAATATCACGGGCATCAGGCTGACTGGAAATAACCTTTATCTGGTTTGGTGTCGTAAAATGTATGGAATATCCGAGTTTTTGGAGTTTTCTAATAATAGTTGCTCCGGTAAAACCTTGAATCATTGGATCATATTGGCGTATCTCATTCATTTTATCTCGTATTCATGGCATCTTTTCGAGCCAAGAAGGATGAAGAATCTTATGAGTTACGGAAAGCATACCGTCAAGTGCGTCTGGAGACATCTTATCAATTGGTCCATCGAGAGAACTGAATTCTTTTTCGAGCTGTTTCTTGATAGAAGCCTGGAGATTATCTTCTACTACCGTAGGTCCCTTTGCAATTATTAGTAATGCTTGGAGGCTTTTTTTTGTATCTCCAGATAAGTCTGGTATATTCATGCGAGACAATTCTTGGAGGTAGCTCTCATAAAAATTTCTATCACTTGGAGTGATAGCTGGGTCTTGGAGCTTTTCTTGAATAAAAGAAAGTCGCCTATCCAAATCATCTTTAATTTCTCCTAAGGTTTTTGTACTTTGAATACGTGGGAACTCTTCTCGTAGTACCTCAACAGTAACTGGTGGTATTTCATTACTTCATTCAGTTGTGGCCATATAGAATAATTAAGATTATAACCCTCTTACCTTACCACAAATATTCACTTTTCGCAAATATTTGGATGGGTTTCTGGGATTTTCCCCAAAATTATAGAGAAATCCCTAGAAAAAGCAAATTATCCGTTCAAATATCATGAAGTCAAGGGTGTGAAATTGCATTTTTCAATGTTTTTGATATTATCGCGTGAAAATTCACCAGTTAATACTATGTCAGAAGTCCGAGAAACCACCATCCTCTCCATCCATCACCTCTCGAAAAAAATCGGAAAGATCGAACTCCTCCATGATATCTCCCTCAATCTCAGAAAGTGAGAAGTATTCGGATTCCTCGGACCAAATGGTTCAGGAAAAACCACTACTATGAAAGCCATCCTTGGCATCATCACGCCAACCAATGGAACCGTCGAGATATTCGGGAGCTCGATGCAGGATGCCTCGGTACGCAAACGTATAGGATTCATGCCAGAAAATACCTATCTCTACAAGTATCTCACTGGAGATGAATTCCTCGACTTCAATGGCAAATTCTACGGTCTCGAAAAGGAAGAACTCGAAGAACGAAAGACGCAAGTTCTCCAAAAGGTGGGGCTTCATCATGCACGAAATAAGAAGCTCAACGCCTACTCAAAGGGGATGCTCCAGAGAATCGGACTCGCACAAGCAATCCTCCATGATCCAGAACTCATATTCCTCGATGAGCCAATGAGTGGACTCGATCCAGTCGGTCGTAAGCTAATCAAAGATCTCATGATAGAGCTCAAAGCGGCAGGGAAAACTATCTTTTTTAATACCCATATTCTCTCAGACGTTGAGGCAATCTGTGATCGTTTTGGTATTATTATCGATGGAAGTCTCGTGGCGGATATGCAGATTGATGAACTCACAGAATCCCTCGAAGACTTCTTTATGAAAAAAGTAGAAGAAGTGGGAGTAAAGAAAGTGGAATAACTTGCATGATATAGAAATAAATGATAGACTATTAACCTCGTCTATTATTTTTTATGGAACAACATACTCCGAGAATTGGAGAAAATCATGTCAACCGAGCCAACGAAGCATGAAAGCAGACACACGATGTAGCATTGGCTATCATCAATCCTGAAGTCAATCATATTTATGATTTTATGCGACAGCTTTCTGAAAAATGAGCTATCCTCATCGGACATCAAACATCTGCAAAAATTGCAGAGAATATACTCAGGAATCATGAGTATTTTTCCGGGACAGGACTCAATGGAACAAGCCTCATAATGAATCCTGAATATATCGCCAGAACGAGCATGCAGCAATCTCTCTGAAAGTCAGAAAATGGCATTATCATCCATCGATGATCTGATGCCCTCTTGATTATCGCTCTTGATCGACAAGATTTCCCAGGAGCGAGAAATCTCGACACTATCGACAATTGATTGCTCGACTTTGTCGGAGATGGCTATCTTTCGCAATATGGTATCCCTCCTCAATGCGTCTATGGATATATCACCGGAAATACCCTTCATCGCAATCAAGCCTGGACTGGGAAAATAAAACATGAAACAGAGTATCATTAGTGAGCATTTTTCTGTCTCACCACCTTCCTCGTTCCCGTCTTTCCACCAATCACTTCCCATTCCCCTCACTCCGTTTCTGAGAGGAATCGACAGAGTTCAATATTTGCCTTGCCATCTTCAGGAATAGCTCATAGTCGGATTTTCATTGTTCCATCTTCCATATCGCCGACATATTCTGTTTTCTTGGCACGAGGGATAACTTTGATATTACGTATGTTTTGATTCATGAAGAGAAGAGAGAAATATGAGCAAGACAATATGAAGGAGAATGTATGGATTGAACGAGAGAAATGCGAGTCAGAGAATAATTCACTCCTGGCTCATCGTGGGCAATTGTTTCCAGATGGAAACAAGAGAATAGATGATAAATGCGAGAAAAATACCACCAAACTGAAAAAGAACATCAATAAAAATATTGTGAGAAGAATCTATTGCGCTCCCTCTTGGAAAATACGTATCAATCAACATGCTTCTCGCGAAATCATAGGCACGAACGATAGAATCAGGACCAAACCCAGTAATCCACGAAAGTGGATACTGCATCATGATGGTGAGTGTCTCCTGCATGAGAACAAATCGGCTCATGAGAGAGAGGAGCTTGTCTCATGGGAGGAACATATTCCCAAGAAGGATTCATCATAGTGCTATCAATCCCGTGAGAACAAATGGAACATATTTCTTCTTTTTGATAACAGGAATACTAACTGTCTTTAATCCAAGGAATACTCCATACAAAACCAACAAGAATATGGCAATGTAACTCTGGGTCGTCAGTATCGCCATGACGAATATCGTGGCGATAAGCGGACGTCAGATACCTGAGAAAAAAGAAACAAATGGCAAAAGAATCAGGAGATATCCAGCAACATAGTTTGGATTCCCCAGGGTACTAATACTCCGCTCTGATCACCAAGTGGCATGGTTTTGTAATGCAAAAAACACCGACAATCCCATACTCTCAAGAAGTGCAAAAAAACTCACCAATACGCCACTAATCAAAGATGCTCGAATCAGGAGCTTTTTTTCTGATGGAGCTAGGAGCTGGAGGAGGAATCCGAGAAAAATAAGAGCCAAGAAAAATATATACCCATGATACTTCTCATAACTCCCGAGGAAAAAATCCACGTCATACTGAGCTCCCCAGAAAGCATACGAGACAAATGGAAAAATCAGAAGCGCTATCAATAGCTTCCATCGTGACACAAGAAATGACATCATTTCGTTATAATGAGACCAAACCAGCTCCATAAATGCCCCTATTACGAGCAAAGTGAAAAGAAGCACCTTTTGTCTTTCAAAAGAAGAGCTTTCTCATATAATCACGCCAAATGGTGCGAAGATATGAGAGAAATAGAGTGGAATGAAAGAAAAAATGGCGATGAGAGAATACATGGAAAGGAAAATATTGTTCTAAATTACCAGATTTTGAAGTATAAAACTGGTTCGTCATTGCGAGAAGTTTTTCTGTTCTAGTAAAAACGACGTGGCAATTCAGGACTTCATGAGAATACCTCTTTATGTTTCTGGATTGCTTCGTTCCTCGCAATGACACCCCCTACATAGTAACTATTGTTTTTTATAATTAACTAAGAATGCAGTATAAGATTTTCGGGTGCAAAACCAATAAATATTTTACCGAAAAATGGATGCCCCTCCTAGATGAAAAAAATGGGTATTTTATCTCGTCATGTGTCGTGACTGATAAGGCAAAAGCAAAGTGGGTGAAGCATGCTATCAAGATTCTCAAAAACCTCAAAGACGATGAAAAACTCTATCTCTCAGGGTGCGGCAATATCCGAAATGGTGTGGTCGATCCAGATTTTTTCCAGATCTATGATGAGCTCCTGCCCTACCGAGAAAAACTCGAACTCCTCCCTGAGGATCCAGATGATCAAAAAACAACACCTCCAAAAAATCTCCAAGCAAAAATCCGATCTCTTAGGTCTATCGGGAAAAAGCAGATATTTACTCGTCGATACATGGTGATACAAAATGGCTGTGATAACTTCTGCACCTTCTGTCTGACAGTTCAGGCTCGTGGTCGACACAAGTGGCGACCGATGACAGAGATTGTCGAAGAAATCAATGAATTTGTCGAAAATGGAGGAAAGGAAGTGGTATTCACTGGGACGAACCTAGGAGCATGGTGAGCATCCTCATCAGAAGATTTCAATGATTCTCGATTTGTCAAACTTGTCGAAACAGTACTCGAAAAAACTCATTTGGAACGACTTCGAATCTCCTCTCTTGGAGTAGAATTTTGTAGTGATACGCTCATACGCCTCTTCGGGAATCCGAGAATTATTGCCTACGCTCACCTATCGATACAATCAGGGAGTTCACCAATTTTGCACGCGATGAATCGACACTATGATGCCAAGAAACTCCGTGAAGTATTATCGAAGTTCACGAATCTACAGAGAGATGATGGGATAAAAATCAATATATGAGCAGACCTCATTGTCGGATTTCCTGGCGAGACAGAGGAAGATTTCAAGGAAACTATCGACATTGTCAAAACATACAGAATATCCCAGCTCCATGCCTTCGCCTTTTCTCCTCATGTTGATCATTACTCGGTTCCTGCTGGAAGCTTCCCGAATCAGGTTCCGAATCATATTGTCCAGAGACGACTCAAGGAACTCATCTCAAGTGGCGAAGAAGTATATCAGGCATTTGTCGAAAAAAATCGAGGAAACACATTTCAGGTACTCATCGAAAAAACGCATCACAATGGTGAGTGGGAAGGTTGGACAGAGAACTATATCAAAGTGGAGAATACAAATTTTTCTCCGATAGAATGAGAAATTCCAAAAAAAGGAGAAATTATAACAGGTTTTTTAGTATAAGTAACAGCCTAATGGGGTTCCATAATGTCAGCGTATTCATCATCAGCTCATTCCATTCTTGAAAATAAGCTATTTTGTCAAAATATTTTATTGACCAATTTGACAAAATAAAGATACTATTATATAGTATTTATCTCTTATGAATATTCAGGAAATTTCAGTACACCGGCGTCAGCTCTTTGAAGTGATTGATAGAAAAATCGGGGATATATATCACGTCACTAGGAGCCATAAGAATGTCGAACAAATCCGAGAATATGTTCTTGTGCTTCTTGTTTTGTGTCGAGAGTATCTCGAGGCTCATACAAGTCATTTCTGACTCCATAGACATTATGACAAAAATAGATTGCCCAATCCTTTACCATCATTCCTCCGTTCGATGGATATGAAGATTCTCCTTTCCGAGAGAACTTGGGAACAAGGACTAATGACGAAAGATTTACGTGTGATACGTTTACACTTTGCATGGATATTCAGGAAAATTCTTGAAATACACTCTGTTCTTGAATGAAGTAACTCCCATACCGAAGTGCAGAAAAGGTATATATGGATTCATGGAAATGAGTATCTCAAGCCAAGAGGAACGGGATGAAAATGAAGAGTATCAGGCAATTCGTCTTTGTGAAGCACGCTGGAAAGATGGTCTGGAACTTTCAAAGCACGCTACTCATATGACTGTGAACGATGTATATTTCAAATAGAACCATGAGAACTCTATTTGAAGGAAGTAATACGACTTGGAGAAGGTGTAGAGATTATTCGATCCCACATGAATTGTCCTGACAATCCAGATAATCCTACTGAAAAATTCTTAAAAGATGAATTCCCTATAGAACAAACTTTACGACTTGCAGCCTAGATATTTCTATATTTCCTCCCCTTCAATTCTTCTGGAAAATGTTCCTGATTGCTTCTCTTCGATGCAAGATTGTGAGCGTATTCATATCATTTCCCATATCCAGCTTCTTTCATAAGGGTAGTTGGGGCATTGCGGAGATGGAGGGGAACATTCAGATTCCCAAATTCTTTGATATCTTGATGCATGGCCTGCATCGCCATATACACTCGATTGTCCTTTAGTAGATCCGCCAGATAATAGGCTACATTGAGGAGCGGCAACTCACATTCTGGCATTCACATTTTTTCACATATCTCATAGACGCTGTTCGTTATGATGATAGCATGGGGATCATAGACATCCTCTGATGCAAAATTCATCATACGACGAGCGATAAAACGAGGATCTTCACCCCCAGCAAGCATACGACCAATCCAATAAATCGCAGCATCGCCGTCAGAATCACGGAGTGACTTATGCATCGCAGAAATAAGATTGTAGTGTTCCTCTGAGTCTCCATCATAATTCAAGGATTTGCTCCCCGCTTCCAGAATACTTTCTCTCGAAAGTTCTCATTCTCACTGGAGAATACACGCTGTTTCCAGAAGATTGAGCGTATTGCGGAGATCCCCACCGCCAAGACGAGCAATGAGTCATAGGGCACCTTGTTTCTCTCACTGTGAGCCTGAACTCGTTTTAGATTTTACTGTTGTTTCCTGGACTTCTGGGTTTCTAGTGAATGAGACACTTGGGTAACGCTCCTGTATAGTGTCAATATTTTTTGCAAGAAACTCTGTCACTTCTTCGGGCTTGATAGGTTCGAGAATATAGGTACGACATCGTGAAAGAAGCGCATTGATGACGGTAAAGCTCGGATTCTCGGTTGTTGCTCCGATAAGAGTTACTATTCATTTTTCTACCCATGGCAACAGAACGTCTTGTTGAGATTTTGTCCAACGATGGATTTCATCGAGAAAGAGGATGGTCTGACGACCGTCGATAAAATTTTTCTGAGCTCGAGCAATAATTTTTACCACATCTTCTTTTTTGGATAATACTCAGGAAAGATGAAAAAATTCTGCATCAAGAGAATTAGCTATCACACGAGCAAGGCTCGTTTTGCCACATCACGGTGGTCACCAGAGAAGGATAGAAGGAATCCGACCTGCTTCAATAAACTTGCGAATTGATTTTCCTATTCCGATAAGATGCTGTTGTCAGACAAGATCGTCAATTTTCTCTGGACGAAGGAGAGAAGCAAGGGGTGTGATGTCACGGGAAAAAAGAGTGTTCATAGAATGAATTATATTTCTTTCTTTTTGAAGACAAAAAGAAAGAAATATAATTTTGGTCAGTAGTCGTATGGAATCTGTTTGGGGTTTTTATTTTAAAAAAATACTTACCTAACTAAAACGTTTTTGAAATACTTCTCAAAAATGGTCTTTGTGGATACAATACTCTCTTGTGTTGGTCTTGATACTCATTCAAGCTTATTCTGTATACCTAATTCAGCATATTTATACGACCCTAGTGTATGATATGGAAGTATGTCGACACATTCAATATTCTTGTATATGCTCATCTGTCGGCCAAATTCTTCGAGATCTTCAATAGAATCAGTATATCCAGGAACAAGTACATATCGAATCCAAGTTGGTTTTTGTATTTCCGAAAGCCAATGCGCAAACTTGAGAACTTTCAGATTCGAGAATCATGTCAGTACCTTATGTCGTTCTTGATTTATTTCTTTGATATCAAGAAGTATGAGATCTGTATAGTCTCTTACTAATATTTCGACATCTCCATTCCACGGATATCCATTCGTATCGAGTGTCGTATGTATTCAGCGCTTCTTCAGTTCTACAAAAAGTGGAATAAGTGCCTTTGCCTGAAGTAGTGGTTCTCAGCCAGAAATTGTAACCCCTCAAGATTCCCCGAAATATGGACGAACTCTTTCTATCTTTTCGCAAACTTGTTCAATAGAATAGAATCTTCAATCTTCCATTGATTGCGTATCAGGATTATGGCAATACAAACAACGAAACTGGCAACCTTGCAAAAAAACAATACACCGTATTCCCGGTCATTCATTGGCTCAAAATGTTTCAAAAGAATGAATACGAAGCATATCAAAAAAATAATTCTTTTTATACTTAACTTAATGTATAAAATATACTCTACTACATTCCACTATGAAATGTTCGAGCAATCACTTCTTGTTGTTGTTCTCGAGAGAGCTTAATAAAATTAACGGCATATCCCGAAACACGAATTGTAAGCTGTGGGTACTTCTCTGGATGATCCATTGCTTCAAGTAGTGTGTCACGATTCAGAACATTTACATTGAGATGATGTGCATCTTGAGAAAAATATCCACTCATAAGTGATACAAGATTATCCTTTTGTTCTTCGATATTAGCACCGAGAGATTTTGGAACAATTGAAAAAGTATTAGATATACCATCACGAGATTCGTGATAGGAGAGTTTTGCAACAGAATTCAATGATGCAATTGCTCAATGTGTGTCTCGTCCATGCATTGGATTTGCTCATGGAGCAAATGGAGCACCAGCAGGTCGTCAATCTGGAGTTGCTCCTGTTTTAGATCAATACACTACATTGGATGTAATTGTTAGAAGCGAGAGTGTTGCTTGAGCATTACGATATATTCTATGTTTCTGTAATTCCGAATTGAAAAACGAAGCAATCTCCTGTGCAATGATATCAACTCGATTATCATCATTTCCATATTTCGGAAAATCTCATTCAATCAAAAATTCTACAGTAATTCCCTCTTCATTTCTCACCGGAGTAACATGAGCATATTTTATAGCAGAAAGTGAATCTGCGACAATAGATAGACCTGCAGCACCGAATGCCATAACCCGTTCAATTTCAGTATCAAGAAGGGACATTTGTGCACGCTCATAGTAATACTTATCATGCATATAATGAATCACATTCATCGTCTTCACATATACTCCAGCCAAATATACAAGCACTTTTTTGTATTCTTTGAGAACTTCATCATAATTCATTGGTCCGTCTGATATCTTATTGATTCCTGAAACTACAAGAATTCAGGCAGATTCATCTCGACCCTCATTGATTGCCATCAGAAGTGCTTTTGCCAAATTACATCGAGCTCAGAAGAACTGCATCTGCTTACCAGTTTTGAGAAGAGAAACGCAACAAGATATTCCATAATAATCTGAACAAGAAATTTTTCTCATCAAATCATCATTTTCATATTGAATAGATGATGTATCGATAGATACTTTTGCAACATATTTTTTGAATGATTCTGGTAATTTTTCGGCCCAGAGAATTGTCAAATTTGGTTCTGGTGATGGACCCAAATTATAGAGTGTATGCAGAAATCGGTAACTTGTTTTTGTTACCTTATGTTTTCCATCGGAGAACATACCACCAATAGATTCAGTAAGCCATGTTGGATCTCCTGCAAAGAGTTTATCATATTCACTCATACGAAGATGGCGAACCATACGAAGCTTCATAATAAAATGGTCGACCAATTCTTGTGCTCCTGATTCATCAAGTCTTCCAGATTGCATATCTCTCTCAATATAAATATCAAGAAATGAAGAAACATTTCCTAAGCTCATCGCCGCTCCATCGTGCTCTTTGAGGGCTGCAAGATATCCAAAATAGAGCCACTGAAATGCCTCTTGTGCAGATTGAGCAGGTTGAGAAATATCAAATCCATATTTCATAGCCATCGCTTTCATCAATTCAAGAGCTCGAATCTGTTCACTCACCTCTTCACGAATACGAATAAGCTCATCAGTCATATCTCCATCTAGATTTTGTTTGTCACTTTCTTTTGTGGATATAAGTGCATCAATCCCATAGAGAGCCACTCGAGCATAATCACCTATAATACGTCCACGAGCATAATTGTCAGGAAGACCTGTGAGAATTCAAACACTTCGCAGAGTTCTCATTTCATCAGTATAGGCATCGAATACCCCATCATTATGACTCTTGGCAAAAGAATGAAATGTCTCGACCACTGAAGCATTCATAATATATCATTTTTCGATACATGCTTTCTCAACAATACGAGCTCATCACAGTGGCTTGATTGCACGTTTGAATGGAGTGTCAGTCTGTAGTCCAACAATAGTCTCAAGATCTCGATCAATATATCCAGCTTTATGAGAATTGATACGAGAAACAGTATTGGTATCAATATCCAGCACTCCGCCTTTTTTGAATTCAGCGCTCATCAAACCTTTGACTATGTTCCATAGTTTAATAGTTTTTTCTGTCGGACCAACAAGAAAACTCTCGTCTCCATCATAAGGAGTAATATGAGCATAGACAAAGTCTCTTGTATCGATTATCTGAGGATTATTATTCATAGAATATAAATATCTCTATACAAATTACTGAATTACACTTTCATTATACTCTATTTTCAATAGAGTGCAAGATAGAAAATGTCTAATCTTACCAAACATTAAACCTAATTACTGCAATTGTAACATAATTTTTGCGTGGTATCCTATACAAAAAAACGAATACTCATATAATGTTCAAGGTATTTTCATCAGTTTTCTATAATTATATTCTATGATTACTTTTAGAAAAATATATGAGCTGCTTTTTAGCTCATTTCGTGTAAGTAATTCGAGAGATTTACTCAATGAGCTCGAACAAGAAAAAACAGAAAAAATTATCATCATCAAGAGATCTTGGATATATGGACTTTTTATGAGCTTCATTTTCATTCTTATTGTCATAATTCTGGGCATCAATATAAATCTTATAATAATAAATCATTCCTCATTGTATATTTTATATGGATTTGTTGGAATTATCATAATCAATGTTATCTGAATAATATACTCTGGTATTCGCTATGTTATACGATTCCGTAAGGCACACAACCGAAAAAGTATGCTCACTGGAGTTCATGATATTGCAACTGTAAAGACTGCAATCCAAGAAGAAGAGATTATTTTTAATTCTTTTTTTAATCAGATTACTTTCAATTACTTTCTTTTTTTTATAATTACTATTTGATATCTCTATCATCTTATAATCTGAAATGGAGATTTTACAAATCCCTATTCACTTGCTGAACTACTCTTTCTTATTATTCAAATTATTTTAGTTGGTTTCTATCGAAGACAAATGATTGATCTTGAAATGGATTACGTTCTCGTGATGCCAAATCGGGTGTATTTTGTTGATCAGATTTGAATACATCGACGAACACAATCAATAAAATGGGTAACGAATATTCGTCTTATTACCAGTAGTTACCCAAACTTTTTATGATCACTCTGTAATTATGGAACCATCGAAGTTATTGTAAAAAATGATACCCCTGCAATTGCTGAATCATATCATATGCGTTATGTCGCCAATCCTATCGAGATCGTCAATCAGATTAATATGCTCATAGAAGAAAATTCTAATGTTCATTAACTATTTTTTACCAAAAAAGACCCCCAATAATCTGGAGGGTCTTTAATTATCCATTCTTCACTGTTCCATTTTTTTTTCGTTCACCTTCTGTGAGCCACTTCTTACGAAGACGGAGTGACTTGGGAGTCACCTCTACATATTCATCATCACCGATATAATCAAGACAATCCTCAAGAGTCATCTGTCTAATTGGAGTAAGACGAATTGCTTCGTCTGTTCCAGAAGCTCGCATATTGGTCAGTTGTTTATTCTTAGTTGGATTCACTACAAGATCACTTCACTTTAGATGTTCTCCGATAATCATACCTTCATATATCTCAACAGCTGGCTCAACAAGAATTGGCCCGCGATCCTGGAGGTTGTAGAGTGAAAATGCCATAGTAGTTCCACCGAATCCAGAAATCATAGAACCAACATCACGCTTTTCGATAGCCCCCTTGTATTCCTCGTAGTGGTCAAATGAAGAATAGATGATTCCTTCCCCTTTGGTCTCAATCACAAATCGTGAACGGAAGCCGAGGAGTCCACGAGTTGGAACCTCAAACTCCATATAGGTAACACCGTTTTCAGTATTCATATTTATACAGATACCCTTGCGCTTTCCGAGACGCTCGAAGATAGTTCCACTTGCTTCTTCTGGTACCCACATAACCACGTTCTCAATTGGTTCTTCTTTTTTTCCATTCTTCTCATGGAAGATTACCTGAGGAGAGCCTACTTGGAGCTCGAATCCTTCACGACGCATACTCTCGATGAGTACAGAGAGATGGAGCTCTCCACGTCCAGAAACCTTGTAGCTATTTCCATCAGAATTCTCAAAGTCAATCTTGAGGCCCACATTCATCTCTGCTTCTTTTTCGAGACGATCACGAATCTGTCGACTCGTGACGAATTTTCCTTCTTTTCCAGCAAATGGAGAATCATTTACGAGAAATTCCATAGTAAGTGTTGGTTCATCAACCGTGATAGCTGGCATTGATTCCGCATTGGCATCACTACATACCGTCTCACCCACATAGATATCTGGGATACCAGCAATAGTGATAATATCACCTGCCTCTCCTTCATTTACTTCTACCTTCTTGAGTCCGAGGGTTGTATAGATCTTGCTGATTTTCCCTGTTCGGCGACTTCCGTCATTTCCAATAACAGTTACTGCCTGTCCAACCTTTACTACCCCCTCATAAACGCGACCGATACCCATACGTCCAACGTAGTTGTCGTAGGCGAGGTTCGCAATCTGCATCTTGAACGGCTTGGTGGTATCATTTGGTGCCTCATGAACCTTGCTCATGATGGTCTCAAAAAGCGGGGAAATATCCTTGGAGTCATCAGCAAGCTCATATTTTGCGATTCCTTCGCGAGCGATTGAATAGATGATACGACCATCCGTGATATCGAGTTGCTCATCGGTTGCTCCGAGTTGAACAAAGAGATCAAACAGCATATCAATCACTTCATTGGGACGAGAGGTTGGTTTGTCAATTTTGTTGATAACCACAAGAGGTTTGAGACCGAGCTCGAGCGCCTTCTTGAGTACAAACTTGGTCTGAGGCATGGGACCTTCGTAGGCATCAACTACGAGACATACTGAGTCAATCATACGGAGAACACGCTCTACCTCCGAACCAAAGTCAGCATGCCCTGGAGTATCAACGATGTTGATTTTTACATCCTTGTACATGACGGCAGTATTCTTCGCGTAGATAGTGATTCCGCGCTCTTTTTCTTGGTCGTTAGAATCCATGATAGAGGTTCCAACATCTTCATTTTCACGGAATGTTCCAGATTGCTTGAGGAGCGCATCCACAAGAGTCGTCTTTCCATGGTCAACGTGGGCGATAATCGCAATATTCCTATATTTCATAAATCAAATGAAGTGAGAAGATAAACAGTACCTTTTATCCGCGAACGAAACGCAGATTTTCCAAAATAGAAAATGAAAGCTCTTTATTCTCTTGAAAAGAGAGTGACTCGAAGAGTCATATTTTCTATTTTGATAAGAGAGGGAAGGGTTAATAAAGGGGGAATTGAACCGAAAAAGTGCCTTGCGATAGATGCAAGGCGCCTATAGGATAGGCGGATTATAGTGAAAAAACTCAAAAAGCAAGTTTTTGCACGAATATAGTTGACACTTTTATAATTTTATGAAATATTTGACTTTTACTGACAAAAACTAATAATTCGTTCTATGGAATATCCTGAATTACATATTTCTGAAGAAATCCTCTCACAGGCCCAGATAGAGTGAGCAAATTATCTGCGCGATCTCGGATTTCTCATGGATGAGATGAGGAATATCAATGAGAATTCAGACATATTTTCCTATTTTCGAAGATTTTACTTTCTCCATACTCGTATGTACTATCGAGTTATGATTATTCTTGCAGTAGGCACAGATTTTTCTGATACTGCGAGTCGAGATGATTTTTTCCGATATCAGCAAGAACTCCTTTCTGAAAAGAAGGAACTTCTCAGAATGATTGCTACTATGCGTTCAACTCATCTCTCGTGTCAGTATATCTCTGCATATAAAGAACCCGATTGGTGTAAGAAAATCTATACTATGGCTGATGATTTATTTGATGATTGGGAGATTGGACCAGGAAATAAACTCTCTTTTTCTCCAGAATAAAAAATCCCGATTATTCGGGGATTTTTTTGTTTTAAAATGGAATATCTTCGATAGAGATAGATTCATCGGCTTTTGCTTTTGCCTTCTTTGGCTTGTCATCTTCCATTGGTGCGCGATCTTCGCTTCCAGATGATGAATCACTTCCTGTACTTCCTCATGCAGCAGAGAGGAGGATAACATTATCCGCAATAATCTCTGTCTTATAGCGTTTCACTCCACTGGCATCATCCCAGCTACGAGTCTTGAGATATCCTTCTATATAGACCTTTTTCCCTTTGTGCATGTATTGCTCGGCAATATCAGCAAGACCTCTCCAGGCTACACAGTTATGAAACTCGGTATCTTCTTGGAGCATACCGCTTGCATCCTTCCAACGACGATTCGTTGCGAGGGAGAATGTTGCCACCTTTTGTCCGTTTGGAGTTTCGCGAATTTCTGGTTCAGCCGTAAGATTGCCTATAAGTTGTACCTTGTTGAGAGAATTGCTCATAAAAATAGTATTAAAAAATGCGCCTCCATGATACCGAAATACCACGTGTGCGCAAATTTTTCTTGTAGGAAAACTTATCAAATAAGATTCATAAGAATAATCACAAGAAGTCCGGCAGCAATAGATGACCCAAATCCAGTAAGCACTTCTTTTCCGAATTGTTTTTCTCCGAATCGATAGGCAATCGATGCCTTCACAATATTGTTGGACATGACGGCAATGAGGATGGTGGATGAAGCAATCATAAGACTCGGATTCCCTGTCACTGACTCGCTCGCCATCGTCTGAGTAATAGCATCAACATCAGCCAATCATGATATAGCACCAAGCGTGTAATTAAATATCTCTGCTGGGATATGTTCATGATAGATTTTTCCGAGTCCTGCAAGAAACTTGATAATAACGACCACTCAAGCAAACTTCATCGCTGGAATCAGCTGAAATGGACTTTCATAGCTATCTGCTTGTTCTGTTCGATTGATATGAAACCACTTAGCAAACTCATGCTCGGTTCTTGACTCACCTAATTTTGCCTTCCAATAATAGTAATAGGCAACTCCCGTCATCACAAGAAACATGATGAATGCAGGAATAAGTATAGTTGAGAGAATGCTCGGATTATAAAAACCAGAAATAATAATCACTCTCACAAACATGATACAAGAAGCAATGAGCGTTCCAGTTGCGTAGATATAATGATTCTCTGGATGATGAACGCTTCGATTCGTCATGGCTGCCGTAGTTGCAGTGGATGAGATGAGTCATCCAACGGCTCATGAAGCAATAATACCTCCCTTATTTCCCATAACCTTTGAGAGAATATATCCAACATATTCCACTCCTGCCATGATGACCACGAAGAGCCAGATTCCAAAAGGATTAAAGAATTTCATCGTTAGTATTTCTGGACCAGAATTCATCATGCTTCCTGTGAGCCACGAGAGAATATTGAGAATAGAGTATTTCTCATCTGGAAGGAGTGGGAGAGCCACGAGAGAAATAAAGGCAAATTTGAGGGTATTTCCGAGTTCTTCTCGGGAGAGTTTTTCTTTCCACTCGGTGAGATATTCTTTCGAAGAAAGGAGGATAAGCATGAGGATTGAGAGGATGACTGCAATCACCTTGAATCCACTCATGACAATCACTCCGATAATATAGGTAATAAGAGCGGCAAACTCGCTTGTTACCCCAATTTTTCCGAGCTTAAATGAGGAGTATGCATAAGAAATCACCACAAAGAGTCCAGCGATAGCCATCCCAAAAATCTTCCAGATGTCACCACCCTGATTGAGATCTATCCAAGCCGTCATGGATCAGAAAAATGCAATAAGTGCATACGTGCGTATCCCTCAAAATCCTGATTCGTCTCAATTCGTATTGGTGGTTTTTCTTTTTCACCAAGGAATAGCTCGTTCCGTACCAATGAGGGCACCGAGGGCTCAAGCAAGGAGGAAGTTCCAGAATATTTGTTGATCCATACAATAAAAAGTTAATAAGTAAGAGAAAGTCCAAAATTTACCAGCCCTGTATAGTCTCAAGTTTCTTGTTGTGCTGAAACATTGGCCCCATACTTTATCCGATAGGAAAAGGTATTTTTGATACCACTCGGATTGATGTTTTTGGCAACATTCGCGAGTGTGACGGTAGGGCTATGAGAAGTGATGACCCCTGGATAACTCGATCCATTCCACTGGTCGTATCCCCATCAGAGAGTTCCATTCCAATAATTGATAGTGTCACTACTCGGATTGATGAGGATAGAATTTGCTATATTCGTAAGAATAAATCATGCTCACACGGTTCGTATTGTAATGATGAGTTCTCAGGTTCCAAATTTATTGGTATTTGGATTGATATCCCCGATATTGAAAATATCAGCATTGACCGTCCATTCGATCGCATCGACGAAATATGTATAGCTTCCCGTTGCGGTATTTCCTTGATTATCCCTCGTTGCAAAATCAAAACGATACTTTCCGAATGGAAGATTGGAAACCTGGAAACTCCCAGTATTGATACTGGAACTTGTTCGAGTCATATAACTCGGAGCGAGATTAGTGGTATTCCAAGTGGATGAACCTGTATTCCAGGAATATATCGATCAAGTAGTGGTAGTAACATCAATATTTGACCCCGTATCATAGTAGGAGAAATCTACTCAAAAATTCCCGCTCGGTATCAGAGCACCACTCAGGATATTCGTTCCAGTGATAACTGGTCTCGTGGTGTCAGGTGGTGCTGGAGCCACCACTACCTGGAGATCTACATAAGAACTATTGTTGGTAATATTGCTATCTCACGCATTGGATACAAAGGCTGTGAAACGTACGGTGGTTCCACTGGCAGCAATCTGAGGAATAACCGGGATGTTGACAATATCATCCGCAAGAGGAGCAAGAGTGGTAGTCTTGGTACACGTCACTCCTGTTCCTACTTGTGCTCCACAGGACCAGCCATTGTTTGTAAATGGAGCTGCTGGTCAGAGGATATTGTTCGGAATCCCCATCACGAGCGTATGAACTCCGGTTGAACTCGTATTTCCAACATTGGTGACACTCATCGGGAGAGTAGAGGTCTGCCCTACCGTGAGAGCCGGTGTTGGCTGACCGATACCAGAGATAACATCAGGGACATTGGTAGCTACAAATGGGGTAACTCGCCACTCGATGGTTCCAGTATAGGTTCCTGGGGTAGTTCCAAGATTCCAATCTACCCCAAATCCGAGATCTCATGCGGTTCACTGGACAGTATTATTAAAATCCGTGCCGTTCGTAATACGAGTATTAATATTTCAGAATGGCCCCGCTTCCGCTGCAGTCCATATCCTTCCCGAGATATATCGAACCGCTGAGAGCTGATTGAGTACATTGTCATATACTCCGATTGTCTGGGATGGTGCCGAGCCAGAATATCCGACATCATTGGCGTCAGCTCCCCCAACCATAGAATCATTCCCGATATAAAAACGAACATTATTGGTATTGCCTGCGGGGATAACCATTCTCCAGTTGATAGTAAAGTACTTGTTTGGTGCCGTGTAGACAAAATTCAAAAACAATTGATGAGTTCTGCCTCCTACGGTTCGAGTGAGCGTTGTGGTTCCACTATAGGTATTGCCTGATTGACTTCCCACTGTGGTTCGACTCGTCCAATTATTGGATTCGCTCCAGTAAGTGGTATTGGCAATGCGGAGTGCAAACCAACTATCAAGAGTATTGTTACAAGCATTGGCTGGAGGATTTCCTGTATAGATATTGGAAGCGCCATTGTAGTAGAGCTGGAACTGGCCACAATCTCCGATAACCAATCTCAAGTCATTGGATCCAGCAACTCATCCAGTAGGATTCATAGTAAAGCTCGAGGCCCCACAAGTATAAAAAGTGGTCTTTCCATTTTTTACTGTCACACTTGCTCATGGGATAGTAGCACTTCCGTCAGGATTACACCCGGTATTTGGATTGGTCGAGAGCCCCGTGGTATTAAATACGCTATCTCCCGCATGGAGCGTGGCAATATCTACCATAACTCCATCTGAAAAATTCGGTGTATAGATACTGATTTCTACCGGTTTCGAGAAGATGAGATGTGTTCCCGGAATCCCGAAATCAAAGGTAGTTGCATCAGTTTCTGCAATTCACTTTCTCGCGTTTCCTTTATTTTTCTTTTTCTGATCATGATAGGTGTTTGCCTTTTTCTGAGCTACAATATCAGCTTCGTATACTCAGATACTAGCCGGATCAAAACTGCTTCCATCGGATGCTTGGATAGCTGTTCCTGCAGAGAGTCATATATTCGTAGGATTCTTTGCAAACTTTCCCGTAACATCATCTCCGATTTCTGTTCTGGATGGTACGTGGAACTTTCTTTCCTTTCCAGCCTTAAACACCCCAGAGTTTTGCGGACGAAGAAAGCTTCCAGCAGGAAAAAATGTCTCTACACTTGCCATGTTGACCGTTTGTTCTCATGGAATCACAAAACCAGCATCGTGCATACCCCAAAGAATACTATTTTGTTCAAGAAGATTTGAGAGACTTGGGATCGTTATATTGGATATAGTCTTATTCGCGTCATATTCCCTCTTCTCGGCAAGAAGTGTTATATCTTCCACGGGTTCATCTTTGAGAGAGATGGTTGTAATCTTTTCCTCTATCTGGGTGCTCGGGAGCTCATCAAGGGAATGAAAAATCGCTCCATTGTCTGCGAAAGAATACGGAGAAAATTGAGTTGTAATAATCGTTATAAAAAGGAGATGTGAAAGAAACTTTTGAAATGGATTCACATCTTCATGATATCACAAGTCTTGTTTGCTCGCTACTTTGACAAAAAAAAATGCCAAGTATTAACTTGACATCTTCATGTTCTCTGTGAGAAGGCGAAGTCTGCCCTTATCTCGAACATTGTATTTGACAACTTCCGTATCAATATAGCCGTTCTTAAAGAGACTAATAAGCGAATCATCCATAAGTGCCATTCATTCTTGTCTTGAAGTTTCAAGAACCGAGTACATCTGCTGAGTTTCTCCACGAATAATAAGATTACGAATTGAATCATTATTGAACATGATTTCTCGAGCTACCACGCGTCCAGTTCCATCTTTTCTTGGGAGGAGTATCTGAGATATGATTGCCTTCATAGCGAGAGCAAATTGCATACGAATCTGATCTCGAGCCGTAGAAGGAAATGATTGGATTATACGCTCAACCGTCTGGACCGTATCATTGGTATGAAGCGTAGAGAAAACGAGGTGTCCAGTTTCCGCCAAGGTAATAGCCGCTTCAATTGTTGGGAGATCTCTCATTTCACCAATAACGATAACATCAGGATCTTCACGAAGAATGGACTTGATTCCTGTTGGAAAGTCATCAAATTGCTTGCTCAGTTCTCGTTGATGAACGAGTGATTGTTTGTTTTTATAAACAAATTCCACTGGGTCTTCAAGAGTAATAATATGACGCTTCATGTTGGTATTAATATAATCCAATAAACACGCCATGGTAGTTGATTTACCACTTCCAGTCGGACCAGTAATCAGAATAATCCCCTTTTCTGAAAAGGTAATTTTTTCCAAATACTGTGGAAGTAAGATTTCGTCAGAAGTTGGTATTCGTGATGGAATTCTTCGGAACGAAAGACAAACTCCATTGAGAATATGTGAGATGTTCACACGGAAACGAGTATCCCTATACTCAAATGATATATCAATAGTTTTTTCTGTAAATTGTCGGGATAAAAGAACCTGACAAATCTCATTAATATCATCCTTTGTGATTCTTCAGAAAGGCTCTAATGAAACGATTTCTCCAGTCTTATTCCGCACATAAGGAAAATCATCTGGTGTAATATGGAGATCAGAAATTTTTTCGTCTATTATCTGATCAATAAGGGAAAGAAAACGTTGGAGTTCCATGTGAATCGAATATAACTAAATACGAACTACCGCCATTGTAGCACAATTCTCCTAATAAAGTCAAAACTTTTTATACATCTATACTCAAAAAACATGCCCCACAACATGTGGAGCATTTTTGCATGTATGCAGGGGATTATTGTAATTCTTTTTCTACTTCTCCTGCAATCTTGATTGATGGCTTCAGAATCTTTGCTCAGGTAGCCCACTTTGCTGGGCAAGCAGTTCCAGGATTTGCTTCCATAAATTGGAGTGCCTCAATCTTGCGAATGAGCTCATCTGAGTTACGACCAAGTGGTCAGCTTGTCACCTCGATACCACGACAGATTCCCTGTGGATCGATGATAAAGGTTCCACGTCCCGCAATTCCTGACTTTTCATCAAGAATGTTATAGGCTGCGGCCACATTGAGTCCATGATCGGCGAGCATGAGATATGGGAAGTTCTTCATGAGACCTTCGTGCTTCACCCAAGCGCGATGAGAAAATACGGTATCAGTAGAAGCGGCAAGAACCGTTACTCCAAGAGCATCAAACTGAGGCTTTGCATTGGCCATGTCCTTGAGTTCTGTAGGACATACGAATGTAAAATCTGCAGGATAATAAAAAAGTACCGTCCATCTTCCCTTCACTCCTTCGAGAGAAACATGAGCTTCATCATCTCGAATAGGGTCATACGCAGGAAGATCAAAATCTGGAGCAGCGGTATCTATTTTTACCTGCTCGAAAAAATATTCATTATCACAACAAGACATAAGAAAAGAATTAAGAAATAATTTTTTGCTTCTTTATTTTTGTAAGTTTTGATGGTCAAACGGAGTCAGGAAAGAAAGTAAACTTTCTTATCCGAGCGAGTGCATAATTCCAGAATGATTTTCTGTTGATGAAGTTTTCGTGAAAATTGTAATCGTTTTGTATTCTTGCAATTTTAGAAAACGGGTTAGGAACAGAAAACAAAACGAGCAAACAGAAAAGAAGAACTTTTTGGTGCTTTTTATAACTAAAAAGTACCTAGATACTATATGAAAATATATAAGAAAATCAAGTATAAATGAGACTAATTCTCATAATAACTATTGCAATTCTCTGATTTTTTCTCATAATCAGGAGACTATGTGAGTCAATCTCCTGACTCAACCCTTGAAATCCCCCCTGAATCTATGAGAACCCACCAGTATCGTGACATCATCTGTACCTCTTGTTGTTGTCGACACATGTCAGCTGACGACATCTATGAAGAAATAAAAAAAGGAAGTCCAAAAATTGGACGGGCTACCGTGTATCGTAATATTGAGGCAATGGCGGAACAAGGAGTTCTTCGAAGATTCCCAGGTATTAATGGAAAAACCTACTACGAATGTAATGACACCACTCATGCACATCTTGTAGATGAGCGGAGCGGGATATTTTGCGACTTTCCTATAGAAAATATCGCTATCAAGGGGATTCCTGAAGGCTATGAGGTATGCGAGGTGAGAGTGGAGATACGTAAAAAATGAGAATAGTATGTTACCAGTAGAGTTGTTTTATACACATCAACACATTGGCCTTGATCTGGATGAGACTCTGGCAATAACAATATCATGAATGGTTGAGTTTTCTCAATCTCAGGGAAAACTCTTACACATATCTTCGATTGAGGATATCAAAAGTAATGATTCCGCTGGATTTGATCCAACCATGGATCCGAGTGAAATCAGTAAACTCTGGGGGCTCTACGGAAAAGCGACCATAACTCCTGATACCATTCCAGTAGTCAAATGAGCCATTCAATGAACAGAGAAATTACACAAATTAGGAAAGTCTCTCTCGATTATCACTGCAAGAAACAATCAAGAATACTGGCGAATCAAGAGAACTCACGATTGGGTTCAGATGTACTTTCCTTTTATCGGTTTTGAGAATATCCACTTCGTAAATCATCACTCCGATGAGGCAAAGCCAAAGTCAGAAATATGTGTTTCCAAAGGTGTTACTCTCATGATAGATGATACCATGGAAAATATCGAAGACCTCTGTAATAATGGTATTGCCTGTATCCTGCTTGAACGACCCTGGAACCTCCATAGCGCATTCAACCACCCTTTATTGTATCGAGCAAAAGATTGGAGAGAGATAATTGATACTATTGACCAAGTCCATGTCTAAAAAAATTCTCGTCTGACTCTCTGGCGGTGTAGATTCCGCTGTCTCTGCCTTCCTCCTTCGAGAAGAGGGCTATGAGGTGTCGTGTGGATTCATGATTAACTATCTGGATGAAGAAAATCCTGGAAATTGTCCAACCAAAGCCGACCTCGAAGAGGCGAGAAAAGTTGCGCTATTTCTCCATCTTCCCTTCTATACATTCGACTACCGAGAGGAATATGAGCGACGAATCGTTGACTATATCTACCGAGAATACAATGCTGGGAGAACTCCGAATCCAGATGTTTTCTGCAACAATCTCGTGAAGTTTGATCTCTTTCTCGAAGAGGCGCTCGGACTCTGATTCGACGGGATTGCCACGGGACATTATGCTCGTATTCATCATCGCGAGGAACGAAGTAATTATAGAAATCATCAAAGATTCAGACTTTTAAAGTGAGTTGATTCAAATAAAGACCAATCCTACTTCCTCTCTCGTCTCTCCTCGTTTCAGCTCGAACACGCCATTTTCCCTATTGGACATCTCCCCAAGTCTGAGGTTCGTGAAACTGCTCGAAAGGCAAATCTCCCGAATGCAGAACGCAAGGATAGCCAAGGACTCTGCTTCATCGGGAAAGTTAGTATGAAGGAATTTCTCGAAAGAAAACTCCCAAAAAAACCTGGAAATATCATCGACCGAGAAGGAAATATTCTCGGCCAACATGAAGGATCCTTTAGCTACACCATTGGGCAGAGAAAGTGAATCAAAGTTGGTGGAGGACCGGCCCTCTTTGTAATAGCGAAAGATGTAACAGAAAATACCGTAACTGTCTGAACAGAGCACGATCTCGACTTATACTCCAGAGAATGTATCCTCATGGATTGGATTGGGGAAATCCCCGAAAAAGAAAAACCCTATGGAGCCAAGATACGATACAGACAAGAGGACCAACCATGTCAGTTGAAGATTGAGAACTGAGAATTGAGAATTGAATTCAACAATCCACAGAGAGCCATCACAAAGGGACAAATAGGTGTCATCTACGACGGAGAGATGGTAGTATGAAGTGGGATTATTGCGTAAGATTCTCTTTTTCTCAAAGAACCATCGGTCTCGTATTAAATAGTACATCATAGAGCGCCACCCAACGAGCACCAATCTCACGAACATACGCAAAAAGTCCGAACTCAAGTGATACATTGGCTGCACCGAATCCTATCGCATCGATATCATTGGACCTAGCGAGAAAGAGGGCTCGCTCAACATGAAATGGCTGAGAAATAATCGTAAAACTCCCCGTAAGAGAAAATATCTCTCTCGCACGAACCACGGAATCGAGCGTACGAAATCCCGCATAATCAAGCGTGATATCTTCGGTGGAGATTCCTGCTTTTATGAGAGCCGTACGCATCATTTCTGGCTCATTGTAGGCGGCAGTAGAGTTATCTCAGGAAACGAGGATATGTTTGATTTTTTTCTTTTCGTAGAGCTCTTTTGCTGCCTCAATACGAGTAGCAAAAAAAAGATTGATTCGTCCATTGCTCCCAGGCGAAGTTCCAAGAAGGAGCCCCACTTCACGAGGAGGAATATGATCAACATCTCGATACACGAGAAAACTCGTCATCATCGATATAATCCCCCATGGGAGGATGAGAAGGATAGAGCCAACAAAGATGATAATAAAAAATTTCCGAAACATATCTAGAGAGAAAGATATCGTTCAATAATTGCAATCTGAGCATGATTTACTGGATAGATGGAGAGTTTTTTAAATTCTTCAAATGTTACCCACTGATATCCGGCTCACTCCAATACTGTAAAACCATCGTATTCTGACTTCCACGGACAGAAGAAAATATGAATCTCTGTAGTGGCTATATCTTTTAGCGACATGACCGTGTGTCCTATCTCCCATATTGCTTGCGTGTCGACTCTAAAACCCAATTCTTCCTGAATTTCTCGAATTATACAATTAAGGAAAGATTCTGTTCATTCTTGTTGTCATCAGAAAAAACTCCACTCAGTATCATCCTTGATAATATTACGACGGTCTTGGATAAGGACCTTGCCATCTTCACGATAAAATGCCACAACACTCGCGAGACGAATTTGCATACTAAAAATTTCGAGAAATAATTACCTTCACATTTTCGGGATTTTTTAGAGTGAGCATATCATCCGTAAATTGCCCCTCAAATGGGATACACCTGGTAGTTGCCTTCCATCTATCTTTGATTTCTTTCTCCATTTCAGGATTTCTATCCCACTCATACAGAGCAAACTTCCCGGCTTCAATAGCCTGACCCACTTCTTCGATGCTAGTACAAGCAACGGTATTGTCCCGAAGACGATTGGTACTATTCGTGAGAAGTATCTTTTGTCCTTCTTCGTGCATACTAGTTACCGTCTCATCAGCAAGCTGACGTTCGATAATGGTCTTTTCTCAGGAAATCCGAGAAGCAACCACACATTTTCCCCCCTCGATATCTCGCTCTCCGCACTCTATACGAACTGGGTATCCTGATTGTTCCCAATCACCAATCTTTTCCCCGAGACGTGCATCACGGAAATCGATAAGCACTTTTCCTCTTGAGCCAACAATCGCGCGGAAATATTCCCCCTGAACAGGAACTTCTACATCTCCTCACACCAAATCTCTTGCAATCTCACGAGCATACGCATTCACCTTTTCTACATTGTCTTTTCCATAGATAGGGAGAATTGTTGCGCGATATTCACTGAGCCTCGGAGGAACAATGAATCACTTATCATCTGAATGTGATGAGATAACTCCACCAATAGAACGAGTAGAAAGACCCCATGAAGTATACCATGGATGAGTGAGTTTTCCTTCTCTATCTTGGTATTGCACTCCGAATCCTTCCATGAATCCTTGACCAAGAAGATGACTCGTACAAATCTGGAGTGCCCAACCATTGGACATCATTGGTTCAAATGTATAAGTGGTATCTGCTCCCGCAAACTTCTCACTCTGACTCTTCATACCAGCTATGCCATCGATAGCGAGAAGTTCACGAATTGTCTCAATATAGACCTTATAGTGGATATTGAGAGCAAACGTATTTGCATCCTCACGAGTCTCATGCAAAGTATGCCCCTCTTGCCAATAGAACTCTGCGGTACGGAGAAATGGACGGGTTCGTTTTTCCCAACGGAGCACACTCACCCATTGATTATAGAGAAGTGGGAGGTCACGATAGGATTGGAGTTTATTTTTGAAAAAATCACAGAAAAGCATCTCCGAAGTTGGACGGATAGCAAGAGGTTCTTCGAGTTCCTTGTTGCCTCCAATAGTTACAACAGCAAGCTCTGGAGCAAATCATTCAACATGATCTTTTTCTTTCTCGAAAAAACTCATCGGGATGAGCATCGGAAGGTAGAGATTCTGAACCCCGAGGAGATCAAGTTTGCTTTGCATCTTGGCTCGAATTCGATCCCAGATAGTCACTGCCTTGGGCATAAAAGTAATACACCCAGGAGTTGGAGAATATTCAAAAAGGTTGGCTGCCTGAGCAACATCGAGATACCACTGTGGATAGTCTTGTTCGCGAGAAGTTATTTTCATAGTATAATTTGATTAACGAGAGATAGTATAGAGAAAAACCAACTTTAGGAAAGAGCAAGAAATCGTTTCCGTATTTTTCCCATAAGGAGTTTGGAAGCGGTTGATTTCCGATTATGAATATTCACTCCCGCATAGGAGAGTCAGCTATCAGGAATATGCTCATGATACCATGCTCCGTTCTTTTTGTACAAGCAATGTTGCAAAGAAAGGATCATAGTAACTTGATTTTGAGACAAATCCAGTATGCCTTTTTCGGAATCAATATCATTAAGAAAATCAATTCCAGTAGAATTTATAGTTAGAGCAAGATTTTGGGTCCCATATACGTTATGAATTTTAAAAAAATAAATCCCCCTAAAAACTGACTTTCGAGGGGGATTCTAGTATTTTACGAGAAAATTACCTTTCGAAAGTCGAAAGGGGAACGGGAACCAGGAATGCGAAGCGAAGCTTTGTGAACATAGGGTTATCGTATAGTGAAATGTCTAATTGTCAAATTATTGTTTTCGTATTTTTATAGTCTCATACCATTCCTTCTCCTCTGTGGACCAGTTTGCGTATGGATGTTGCGAGAAAGAAGCATTCGTGATTTTTTTGAGTTTGGTTGTCTCCTGACCAAGCCATCCAGGGAGTTCAAACTTCTCATCGTATGATGAGAGTTCGATATCCGCGAGCACGATGCCACGATTCGCCCCTTCATACTCATCGAATTCCCACGTTTTCCCATCGATGTGACGATAGAGATAGCGAGTTTTCTTTACTTCTGCGTGACCAATCATGATAAAAAGTGCCACTCGATAAGGAACTTCCCATTCATACTCATCACGAACATTGGGATCTTCTTTTTTTGACTTAATATTTACCTTGAAGGTAAATGCTGCTGTTTTTTTCTTTGTTTTCGTGTCTTCCATAAGACGAACTCGGAGTTTATTCCCCTCACCACTATGAATCGTTGCCTGTATAATCTTTGTAACAGGAAGAGAGTCTCGGATCTTGATCCAATCTGGATGCTCAGTGTTGACTACAAATTGTCGTTCAATTTCTTTTGCCATAGGTATAGAAGATTAGGACCTATTCATACTAGCAGATATTTCGGGGAAAGGCAACAAAAAATGCTTTACGTTTGAAAGTATTTTATTTTTTGCTAAAAGTATTAATTTTTGATGATTCTCTTTTCGCACTCAACTCGCTCAATCACAGTGTCCGTCATTTCGAGAACTGCGAGTCGAACCTTGGTATCATGCGTACCGAGAAAAATCTCTGTACCAACAATTGGGAAATCTTCTTTTTCTGCCATAATAACATAGGCTATAGATTCCCCCAAATAATCCTCTGGGAGATTAATATCATCAGGAGAAATATTCCATTCTTCGAGAATATCATCAATCAATACCGTACCGATAGCGTCTATTTTTCCTCCAGCTCGCTTTTTTATGTAGATTTCTTCTTTATCCTTCTCATCTTTGATATCTCAGAAAACCTCCTCGAGTACATCTTCCATCGTAATTACTCAGGCGGTACCTCCATGTTCATCGAGCACGAGAGCAATATGCCGACGAGACCGTTGGAATTTTTCAAAAAGTTCATCCAATACATATGTCATTGGTATTTTCATAATCTTCTCCAGTGAGAGGGATCTGAGCTTTGCTGTACCATGACCATCACGTTGAAGCTTGAATGCTTCTCGGAACGTAATAACGTAATCAACATCATCCGTGTTCTCACCACAAACAGGAATGCGAGAATGAGAAGCCCTCATAAAAAAAGCACATGTATCATCAACGGTCATATCCAGTGAGAGGAATTCAACATTCACTCGTGGTGTCATAACCGACTCAGCCGTCATATCACTAAGTCCGAGGAGATTTTTTATCTGTCGTCGTTCTTCATCCTCTACAGCTCATCACTCATGAGACATATCGATAAACGCCGTAAGCTCTTCTTCCGTAACTTTATTTGTATGAAAATCAAATCTTCCACCCGTCAACCAGCCAAGAATCTTGATAAAAATCTCAACCAGCCATGTTACGGGCAAAAATACAAATACGAGAACTCGATATACTGGAGCAACAGCGAGCGCAATGGAATCATTAAAACGAACTCCGATAATTTTTGAAGCAATTTCACCGAAAAGAAGTATCGTCAAGAATGCAAATATATAGACGATAGTATGGGCAACCTCTGGAGAAAACGAAGTAACTCGAATAAATTCAGGAGTAAGGTACTTTTCTGCAATAAGTGTTGGAGCGCTCGTTACAAGGAGTGTTCCAATAAGGTTAGTAACAAGGAGTCGTTCATTATTTTTCTTGAGATTTGCCAGAGTTCTTGCACCAAAACGTCGCTGACGAAGAAATGCATCAAGCTTATGAGACGTAATAGACATAAGCGGTATCTCTGTTCCAGCAAAAAACGCGAGCGCTCATACGAGCAATAGAAACGTGAGTAAGGGAATTGGGTCCAAGTGAAGAAATTAAGAATAATGAATCTAATGCTGAAATTATATGAACTTTTTCAGGTTTTGCAAACGGTTTTCTTTTGCATAATCATTCTTTTTCTGCTATACTTCAGGTATGGAAAAATCCGTTTCAGAAAAAACACAACTCAAAAAAATACCAACAGCAAGGAAAACCTCCATTGAGCACCGTACAAAAAGACAAGTCGAAAATATCGAATGACTCATCGATGCCATCGAAGCAATGGGCCTAGAAGAATTTATGGAGTACATTCGCTCACCCTGGAAGATGCTCTGGCCAAATTTTGTCGCCGGAGTGGCTCGTGGATTCTGAGCACTTGTTGGAGCAACCATCGTGATTGCTCTCATCTGATGGTCCTTATCTATGCTCATTGACCTCCCACTCATCGGGAAAAAACTCGAACCCTATGTGCAAAATGTACAAATGGAATTCCGAAAATATACCGAAGCCACGAACTATAAACCTGACTTTCAAGAAATCCGTAATACTCTCAAAGATATCCACTCTGAACTCCAAACAGAAAATAGTCCAAAATAGGACTATTTTTGAAATGAGAGGAAATCTTGCGGATACGGGGCATGTACTGTGATGATTTTTTTTGTTGCTGGATGGATAAATGAGAGTTCGCGAGCATGGAGAAGCTGACGAGCAATATGATACTGCCGTTTTACAAAAGAATTTATCGATACATTCCCATACGCCTTATCACCAATAATTGGGTGTCCAATATGGGACAGATGAACACGAATCTGGTGGGTTCGACCCGTTTCTATCTGACACTCAACGAGAGAATATGTATCCGTCATTGCGAGGAGATTTTTCTGTCTCTGAGAAAAATCGACGTAGCAATCCAGGTTTCAGTTTTCTGGATCGCTTCGTTTATCGCGATGACGAGAAAGCCTTCAACTCTTTATCAGCTCATAATGAGTCACTGCACTCTGTCCAGCAGTATCAACTCGAACTTTTGCTTCATTTTTTGCATTCTCGATTCTGAGGATTTTGTCACGAATTGTTCCTGTCGATGGCGATGGCACTCAAAATACAATAGTATGATAGATTTTTTTCATCTGATGATTCTGGAGTTTATTCAGGAGAAATTCGAGCGCATCTTTTTTCTTGGCTACAAGGATACATCCACTCGTATCACGATCGATTCGATGGACGAGGGATGGACGAAATGTGAGGCTATCATGAGTATTCCCGAGATAATCTTGGACTTGTTCAATAAGAGAACATTCTGTGGTTTTATGATCCCCAGGATGAACATTGATTCCGGCAGGTTTATTTACCACGAGGAGATATTCATCTTCATAGAGAATAATTGGGCCCTCAGGTTTCTTGCTTATTGGCTCATTCTGAACCTTCTTCGTGTGACCTCATGTTTCCTCTTTGAGACTTTTTAATTCTTCATCGGAAAGGAAAAATTGAATCACATCATCAAGCTCTATCTTATACGTTTGATCCTTTTTTTTCCGATTGACCTTGATTTTCCCTACACGGAGCATCTTATAAATCCCCCCAAGAGGAATATTGGGGAGATATTTTTTGAGGAATTTATCAAGACGCTGACCAGCATCAGAAGGATGAGAAATAATAACTTCTTGCATGGATGAGCTATTGGAGAACTGCAAAATCCAAGGCGGTATTTGTTGTAATTTGTTGCACTTTTACTGTACGTGAACGTAAAAATCCATGGGCATATCCATCCGTTTGAAGGGTCATATACTGACTCGGAAGAGAAGTGGTAATAAAATCAATCTTGTATTCAAGAAATGGAAGCATTCTCCCGTCCGTCGTAGGAATTGTCCGAATCAAAGAAAGCTTAAGCGTACAATTATAGTTTGTACAAGAAGATCATCCCGCTCCAAGATATGGAACATTTCCATAAAAATAATCAAATTGAACCAGGTCGCCCGTATTGGTGATTCAATATTTATTGTTGATATTTCTTATTGTTCCATCAATATCAGTATACCGAAAGATATTTAGCTCCCCACTGGCAAATAACGATGCTCCCGTATTTCAGATAGTCCAAAGAATTGCACCAGAATTTGGGGTCGTACTTACTCACGTTGAAGCTGATCCGATTGCAGGAACTTGAAAATAAAATCGTACATTGCTCCAGGTAACTCAATTTGGAACCACCAATTGTACAGGTTCCCCAAGGGAGATAATATTATAATCCTTATTAAACGGGCTATTCCCTTTTCCAGATGCTGGAACCAACGTTCCTCAAGTAATCACTGTCATTCGAGCTCCGGTTCCAAAAGAACTTGGAGCACTCCCAGTTCCAACAATATTCCAGGGCTGGAACTTATTTACAGCCGGATCCATTAGTTGTTCTTCGATGACCCCAGCAGCAAAATAATACGCCCGATTTGATGCCTCGATTCCATTACTTGATTTACTAAATCACCAGATTTTTTCAAGAAAAACCGTGGTCACAATAGCAAGCAAGGAAAGAATAATAAGTGCAATCAATATAGCCGAGCCTCGGCGAGATTGTACAGAATGAAACCAAAACATAGAAATTTTCATAGGTTTTATACGTTAGGTTTTGTAGTAATGATTTTTTCTTCAAAATAGGAAGCAAGCACCTGAATTCCGACATGTTCGCCACTGGCGAAGAAAAGTCAAGTACCAACAGAGGCATTCAGAAGGATATATTTTTCTTGTTCTGTGAGTTTAAATATATTTTGAAGAACATCAATCGACGCTGGCGATTGTTTCAAAAGGAGCTGAATCGAGGAATTGGTCACAATAGCTTTTCCATAGGAAGAGCCCATAAAATCTTCAACATCCTGAGTAATGGTCGTCACTCAAAGACCGTATTTACGAGCACGTTTTACGAGACCAAAAAGGAATTTTGCACTATCTTCATACTGCATAATATTCCATGCTTCATCTACTACCAGCATTCTTTTTTTCTCACTGGAACGAGCCACATTCCATACATAATTGAGGAGAATATACATGGCAACCGGACGGAGAATCTCATCAAGATCTCGAACAGAGAATACCACGAGTCCATCTTTGAGGTCAACATTTGTCGCCTGTGAAAACACTCCAGCAAATACTCAGGATACATATTTTTCCAATCGTTCGGTCAATCATCTCGCTCCATCCATTGTCTCAAGAACGGAGTGAAAATCTTTCAGAAGTGGTATTTCTTTCCCCTCAATACTATCATCATCCATCGTGATTCCCTTGAGAGAATACGTCGTGATAAGTGCTTTTTCCAGAATGGCTTCTTCCGTTGGAGTTATGACTCCAAGCATGAGCTTCAAGAGACCAATCATATTTACAATCGCTCCGCGAAGCAGGTCTCCAGGATGAGTATCAACATCCTTGAGTCAACGAGGAAGATCAAATGGATTAATTCTCTCATTAGAATTCAGACTAATATTCAAGTATGTCCCGCCTATCGTATCTACCAGAGCTCGGTATTCATTTTCTGGATCAAGAACAATAACATCGGTTCCCATCATAAGGGAACGGAGAATCTCGAGCTTCACTGCGAACGATTTTCCTCATCCTGATTTCGCAAAAACACACATATTCGCATTTTCAGCAGAAAATCGATCAAAGATAATAAGAGAATTGTTATGCGTATTAATACCATAGAACACGCCATCTTCTTGGGACAGAGAGTTGGAACTAAAAGGAAAAGTAGTAGAAAGTCCTTTGGTTGAAATATTTCGAAAAACATTTACCTCATCTCGAGCAAATGGTCCAGTTGCAACAAAACCTTGTTCTGAACGAAGAAATGCTTGTTTTGTGAGGATATTTCTTCCTGCAAGCATCACATCGAGCGTATTAGACAGTTTTCTCATCTCTTCATCATTCTCAGCATAGGTGGTAATATACAGTGCGAGATGAAAATATTTTTCTTGACCACGAGTCAAAGAAACTTGTAACTCTTCGACATCTTGAACCTGAGCATCAAGATGAGGATCACCAATAAGACCCTTTTCACGATTGATCGCCAATTGCGAACGAAGTTGTGTGAGACGCTTCCTAAGATATCGCATTACTCGAGCGGAATCAACGGGATACACAAACATAGAAACATCAAACTTTACATCCCAATTAATCAGTGGTGAGAGCCAATTCCCTTCAAGTATGTCAGGATAAGCATACGTAAATATTGTCCGTACAAATGTATCACCAATCTGGAGTTTTGTTGCATCAATACGCATCATCGCAGGAGCAATCATATCTTTTACATACGCAAGCGCCTCTTTGTAGTCTTGTTCACTCTTTCGTAGCTCCAGAGCCTCCTCTTTCGTGAGCTTATGGTTTGCATCTTCAATCAGAGACATTTCCATTTTCTTCACTGGGACTATCGTACTGTCAGATGATGCCATCATGGGAGCATTTGATTCTGAGGAATTTTTGGAATCTTGCAGATTCGACAAAATAGAGGTTTTTTGTTTCTCTGGTGGCTCCTGATGAGGCGTCATCTCAGGAACCTCCATTCACTCTACATCCCCAGTATAGTTTTTTGCTATGAGATCAGCAATCGTTGGTGTAGTTTCGTTATTTTTTGGCATGAAAACAAGTATACAGAAAAAATATTAATTTTCGAGTTTTCTTCCCCAATTCCACTCAGTAATGTGAGTAAAATCTATCTTTTCGGAAATATCGCCCATAGTTTTCCCCTTAGATCCTGGTGGAGCATAACGAAGAACTACAAGGGTTATATCATCATACTGTTTATGTTTGTATCACATAAATGCGGAAAGATCGATAGTAATTTTTTGAAAAATGCTTTCTGATGTTTTTGTTTCTGATTTCAATATTGCATCAATAATACGATCGACTCAAAAAAGTATACCCGCCTGTTCGGATCGATATCGAGCTTCACTAATACCATCAGTGTACAGCACAATAATATCCTCTGAATCAAAGGCAATTTGTTGCTCCTTGAGAATAGACGATGAATCACGCATCATGCCAAGTGCCACTCACCCACTCTTAATCTTATAAATCTTATCATCACGAGCCTTGTAGACAATAAGGTGTTCGTGACCGGCTCACGTATAATACATTTTTTTGTTGGTTTCATCCCATCGGAGCATAAGACATGACATCATCATATTCTGTTTCACACGAGGCTTTAAAATAGCATTTACTGCTGCGAGGATTTTTGCTCCATTGGCTTCATTCAGAGAAACGGCTGATATAAGGGCATTTACCATCATCATGACAAGACCACTTGGCACTCCATGTCCCGTAACGTCTCCAACATAAATATAATAATTCCCATCTTTTCCTGTAATAATATCAAAGCTATCCCCTCCAACATCGGTGGCTGAAGCTGTTGCCATAGCAATTTCCAAAGAAGGTACTATCGTCTCTTCCTTTTCAAGAACACGTTTCTGAATCTCACTCGCAATTTCTATCTCTGACTTCAGTTTTCGTCCTTCGCGAAGCTCCACCTTGAATACCTTGAGAATCTGGAGGCTCTTGATAAAGAAATTAATAACATAGTTCATTCCCTGACTCCAAGCATTCGGAGTAATCGAGGCATCATCCTGCATTCCTGTCATAAATTTTGCAATCTCCTGATTCAGGATATGAACTGGTTGGATATATGCCTTATAGATTATAAAGTAAAGAATTGGGAGTTGTAGGAGTACGAGTATGGAAGTAAGAATTGTGCTTCATCAAATGATAAAACCAGCCGCACCCTCATATCCCCCCAATGCAAGAAGGATGAAAATATCTAAGCTAAAGAGAGCTACAACGATGATGGTTAAAATTCTATGAAACATAAAGAAATGCTATTTTATACGGTGGATGTTGGATTCTGATTATCATTAAGAATTCACATTCTTGCTTCGATTTCCATATCAACATACTCTTTCTTTCGACCATACATTTTTCTTGAGTATTCCTTAATAATCTTTGATACTTCATCATTTTTATACGTATTGTCCCAGAGTGTCTTCATGTCAAAAGGACGAGTGGTGGCATTATCGATATTGAGCTTGCAGTAGGTGGTAAAATTTGCAATTCCGATAATATCCTGCTGTGAAAGGAGTGGAGCATATTCTTTTTCAAGATACTCTGCATCTTCGGCACCCACCTTGAACGACATGATGGTACCCGCATTACCAAATACTGCATCTTTGATGGAGGGTTTATCTCATTTCTTTGCTCCGCTTCCACCAATCTGAGCGATAAACTGGTGAGCCATTATGAGGGCAAGTCGGTATTTACGAGCCTCGGAGAGGATTTCCCCAAAGGTTTCAGTGGCAAAATTCTGAAATTCATCCACATAGAGAAAGAATTCTTTTCGATCCGATTCAGCCATATCAGCACGACTCATTGCTGCCATATTAATCTTGGAAACCATAATGAGACCAAGAAGTTGTGCATTAATATCTCCAATCTTTCCTTTCGAGAGGTTTACCATCAGAACCTTTTGTTCATCCATGACATTTCGGAGATTAAATGCGCTCTTGGTTTGTCCGATGATATTTCGCATCGTTCTATTGGTAATAAATGGACCAAATTTTGCCGAGAAGAATGGAATCATCTCTTGTTTTTCTCGATCTCCTGTATTGGCATACTCATGATCCCAAAAGGCTTTTACCATTACATTCTTGATTTTTGATGTTTTATACCTCATAAATGCCTCATCAACAAAAAGTCGTGGAACATCAATCAAGGTCCCTCATTCTTCCTCATCATCCATAAGAGTGAGACACCCATTACGGAAATAATGCTGAATACGTGGACCAAATATCTCATCACCATACATCTTGATAAATATTGAAGTCGCATCAAGGGCTGCTCTATCTTTTTCAATCGTGCGAAGATTTGGATCTGTGGCGATAATATCAAGCATATTGAGACCCATTGGACGATCATAATCAGCAGGATCAAAGACAATCATATCTTTCGCTCGCTCCTTTGGAGTAAAGGAAATAATATCCTCAACCAAATCCCCATGAGGATCAATCACCCCAAGACCATCTCATGCCCAGAGATCCTGACGAGCAAGATATCCAATAAATACCGACTTTCCTCATCCTGATTTACCGATGATATAATGGTGACGTCCTCGGTCTTTTTTTGCGAAATAAATAGGCGTTTTTACATTCCGATACTCATTCCACCCCAGAAGAACCGCATCTTTATAGAGCGGAAATCCTGAGAGTATTCTCTGACTATCGATTTGTTCTGGTTCCTTCCCATTATCAGTAGGTTTTCCAACTTTTTCTCCATCAGCAAACACGGGTACAACGGTACCATCGAGCAGGAGGAGATTTTTTTGACTATCACGAGCAAGATTTTTATTTGTATCAACCCGAAGAAGTGATCCATCTTTTGTAAAAATATTGCCATCTTTATCTCGTTTATAGTCACGGAGGATGAGTGGTTCTTTTGGAGTTTTAAGATTCGGAGGAACCGGGAGCATCTTGTATTCTAGCCAAGAGATAATTGGCGACTTATTGTAATTGATATCAGGAAAGTGAAACATTGTCGAGAGTTCATCACTCGAAAAGCAACTAATATTCTGAAAAATTCCAACTAGACGGAATCGATACGCAAAATAGCGAATCGGAGTAAAAATAAATCGAATCGTATCTTCAATCATCTGAGGATTATCGAGCTGGTTATTGTACTCGTCCGTAAATATCGAAGTTGCCGCAACAAGATTGAGTAATCCTTTTCTTGTGGATTCTACGGTATCTGATGCCACCAGTATACGAATAGATCCCTGAAATCCTGGCTGGCCCGCACTTTCTCCAACCATTTTTTGCGCTTCTACCTCTGCCTGATTAAATATCTTATAAGAATCTCCTGACGTTGCTCCAGGAGCATTGCTCAAAACTTCTTCATTTTTGACAAATCGATACAGAAACCATGAAATAGGAGCAGTAATAGTTTTGAAGACGCTTCAAAAAATTCCAAACTTAATCCCCTTTTTGTATTCTCATTTTGCTACGAGTCCTGCAGCTTTTTTTGCCATTCGATTCCATCCGCGTCCAAGTGGTTTGAGGACAAACTGGATTGATGCTGAATCACTTTTCTTGAGAGAACCAAAGTTATTGGTAAATGATGAAAGGGGATCATCTTCAAAATATTTGTAGGTCTTAATTGGATAAATATCATCTACTCTCTTTCCTGCGGATGCCGTCTGAAGTGTATATCAAATCGGTTTGAGCTCTGGCATAGCACTTTTTTTGATAATCTTTACTTCTGCATCGGGATAATTCGATGTAATTTGCTGGACGATAAGGGAGGCATGTTCGCGATATCCTACGGCATAAAAATGCACCAGTCCATCATGGAAAAAGAGCTCAAGAGAAATCTTCGCATGATGAAAAATAAAATTCATTAACGTATCCCACGCGCTTGATTGCGTGAGATTGTGAATGGACTTATAAAATACCGTCATAATTCCAACTTTTTCCTTAAAATCTTTTTTTGTTTCTTTTTCTTTGTCCAGTTTTGAATCCGCTCGAGGGAGAGTTATTCGCATGTAGACAAGATCATTGGCTCGTAATATTTCATAGACAAGACGAAGAATCTTGAGTGAAATCCACAAGATAATAACAAACAGGAGGATATTGAAGAAATTCTGGAATAACCAAAGAATGGCATCTCAAAATGATTCCCAAAAACCCGTTTTTGGTTTCTCAGACTTGGTTGCTACGCGAGTAACGAGTGCAAATGTGGTTTCTTCAGAAAAAAGAAAGAAATACCCGATGATGATAGACAAAATTCGCCTCATTTGTCCATTCTAGCATATAGCAATACATTCACCAAATAATCAAACATATTTTATCTTTACAAAAAATAGAAATGGTGGCAAATTCTGATTTCCCGAAGAAAACCTTGCCCGAAAAAGAAAAAATCATATCATCTACCAAGAATATTTTTTCACTTTTCCCATAATTCTAGGAAATATATGCAAAAGCTCTTTTCTGCATCCATCTATGGAATCTCCGGTCAACTCGTCGAAGTAGAAGTTGATGTTATAACTGGAATGGGACAATTTACGGTTGTTGGCCTTGGCGATGCAGCCATTCAGGAAAGTCGAGAACGCGTACGGAGTGCTATCAAGAATTCTGGATATATCTTCCCAGGATGAGCTCGCATAACGGTAAACCTTGCGCCCGCTGATTTGAAGAAAAAATGACCCATCTATGACCTCCCTATTGCTCTCGGGATACTCGGAAAAGAGGTTGAGTTCGATGATACGATAACCATAAGTTCGATGTTTCTCGGGGAAGTGGCCCTCGATGGGCTCCTCAGGCCGATTCAATGAGCCCTCCCTGCAGCCATACTGGCTAGAGAACTCGGCATGAAACGAATTTTTCTCCCACATGATAACACTCCTGAAGCATCGGTAATTCCCGATATCGACGTAATTGGAGTACATTCCCTCTCTGAGATGATAGAGATTCTTACGGGAGAAAAACCCATGCCACCTTGAGCGAAGGCCACATTTCTCCAAAAGGAAATAAAAAGTATTGAGCCTGATTTTTCTCATATTCATGGGCAAGAACATGCCAAACGAGCACTCCTGATTGCGGCAGCTGGAGGACACAATATCCTCATGCAAGGACCACCAGGAAGCGGAAAAACCATGCTTGCAAAAGCCATGAGTGGCATTCTCCCAGATATGGAACTCGATGAGCAAATAGAGCTCTCAAAAATCTACTCCGTTGCTGGACTCTTAACCAAAGATACCCCGCTGATTATCCATCGACCATTTCGACCCATACATCATACTGCAAGTGAAGCATCGATTATTGGATGATGACGAGATTCCAAACCAGGAGAAATATCACTTGCACACAAGGGGGTCCTCTTCCTCGATGAGTTTCTCGAATTCAGCAAGCCGCTTCTCGAAACACTTCGACAACCACTTGAAGATGGCGAAATAACCATCAATCGTGTCAATCAGAGCTGTCGATATCCTGCGAGGTTTTCTCTTGTTTGAGCCATGAACCCGTGTCCTTGTGGCTTTCTTTGAGATCCCGAAAAACCCTGTATTTGCAGTCCAATGATGGTGGAGCGATATCGTTCAAGACTCTCATGACCAATTCTCGACCGAGTTGATCTCTTCATACAGGTTCCACGTGTCAAAGTTGGCGAACTTGATGGCAATCAAACAGGAAAGACGAGCAAGGAAATGAAAGAAATAGTCATGCAAGCAAAGCTCTATCAGAAGAGTCGTTTTATTTGAAGTGCCATTCACTCAAATGCAGAGATGTCGAATGTTGATATCGAAAAGCTCGCCAACATCACGGAAGAAGCTCGTCAGATCGCCATACGTTCGACAGAGAAACTCAAGCTCTCAACGCGCGTCTATTACAGAATACTTCGGGTTTCTCGTACTATTGCTGATATTGATAGTTCGCCAACTGTCGAAGTTCGCCATATCTTAGAAGCATTGTCATACCGCGGCTCATAAACGGTTCCCGAATTTGCTTCTTTCTTTTGGTGAATTTTGTGAATTCTGTCGACGAAGTTTTTGTAGAAATTCGGAACTGTTTGACGACTGAAAGGAGGAGTTTTTCGAATTTCCAAAGACGAGTCGGAAACAGATTCCAAAATGAACCAATAAAAAGAAGAAGCTTTTGGTACTTTTCACTTATGAAAAGTACATTGATGTTAGTATGAAAATAATCTTGGATTCTTCGCAAGTTCAGAATAATAGAAACATAAAAATAATCCTTCCTTAGTCAAACTACCCATGTCCATCCTCTATATCAATCCTCTCCCAAAAGAAATAACCATGACGGTACTCGAAAAAAACGGTACTATTATTTCTGAAACAAAGAAAATCAAGAATACCGATGAATTCTCGTTTTTCCCAGAACTTCTCGTTGATACAGCAAATAATCATACAATACAAGAAATCTGGTGTGTCTGTTGACCATGACCATTTACCCTCATGCGGATTATCACCCTCGCCATCAATAGCCTCTGATATGCTCGTAATATTCGGCTCAAATCCTGCAATTTCTTTGAACTCGCCAACCATCCTGATACTATCCCAATAATTGAAGCAAATGCCCGAGAGTACCTCATCCAAGAAAAGAATCAAATGATAGCATTAGAAAAAGGGGAACTTCCTCCATGAACTTATCAAGGAATTTTTACAAAAATAGATTTTGAGGAAGGAAAAACTTTCATAGAATATACAGATACCTACTCTGATATTATTTCAGTTTTTGAGAAAAAAGAACCAGAAATCCGGCTGACACCGATTTATTTCAAACCACCAAATATTACATGCTCCACAAAGACAATGTAAACTTCCTCAAGGAATCAGAGCAAATCAAGATGGTGGTTCATCGCCATTGGATTGTATTTGTTTTTAAGTTTATATACCTGCTTTTCTTGATTATCTCAAGTGGTATAGTGATAGCTATTTCTGATAAGCTCATTTCTCTGTTTGGAAGTAGTCTATTTTGGACTGCCATGGTCTTGTACTGGATATACTTTACCACCTATATTCTTATCTCTTGGATCAATGATGAACTTGATCTCTTCATCATCACCAATGAACGCCTCATCGGAATAGAACAGCTTGGCCCTCTCTCTCGTAAGGTGAGCGAGTGTAATCTTGATCGTGTCCAAGAAGTAAATGCTGAGGTCTCTGGAATTATGCAGACCCTCTTTGGATATGGTCATATCCATATCCATACAGCGAGTGAACACTCTGATATGATGGTATACTATGCGCCACATCCTATCGAGCGAGGACGACGCATCAATAGCGTCATCAGTGAGTTTCGTGGCACTCATCCGAATCAGAATCCACAACAACCATCAAGCACCAAAGAATAAAACTATTGCAAATTTCCCAATTTTTATATAATGAGACAAAATCTCATTATTTTACTATTACTTTTTATGGTCGACGTAGTCATTATCGGAGCTGGCTCTGCTGGATTTCCTGCTGGAATGTATGCAAGTCGTTATAAACTCTCCAATATCATTATTGGCGAAATGCCTGGCGGTGCCCTCGCAACCTCTCACTGTGTCGAGAATTATCCAGGAACCCTCTCTGCCAGTGGTCGAGATATCATGAATAATTTTCAGAAACATGCGGAACAAGCAGGTTCGACACTCATCCAAGACCATGTCGAAGAAGTGTCGAAGATTGGCGAAAATCATTTCAGTATCCGCACTATGAATGGACAAATCTACGAATCTCGCCGAGTCATCCTCGCCACTGGCAATACCTACAAGATGCTCGGAGCTACAGGAGAACAAGAATTCTACGGACAAGGGGTTTCTTACTGTGCAACGTGTGATGGTAACTTCTACAAGGGTCTCACGGTAGCGGTTGTCGGTGCTGGGAATACTGCTATCACGGAGGCGCTCTATCTCGCCGAGATAGCGAAAGAGGTACATATCCTCGTCCGCTCTGACCGTATCCGCGCTGAGGATATCTGGGTAGAGAAGGCTCGAGCCACTCCAAATATCGTCTTCCACATGAGTACTCAGGTGACTGAGGTACAAGGTGGCATGATGGGAGTGACCGGTGTCCTCCTCAATACTGGCGAGACTCTCAAGCTCGATGGCGTATTCGTCGCCATTGGTTCGACACCTATCACGACGATGGTCGATGAGCTCAATCCCGATAAAGATGTCGAGGGTTGTCTCGTCGTCGACAAGCGTCAGGAAACAAGTGTGAAGTGACTCTACGCTGCTGGTGACGTCACAACCAACTCAAACAAGTTCCGCCAAACCATCATGTCCGCCGCAGAGGGTTGTCTGGCAGCCAATAGTGTGCATGAGGATATACTCATGCTTGGGCATTAACCACCTATCTTTATCTTAAAAGCAAGTAGCTTTTTTTGTAAAGTATCATCCAAATTTTCAATGTCTTTATCCGTGAGTTCAATCAAAGGAAGTTCGTTATTGTGGTACAATTCGAGCTTCTTTTTCTTTCGTTCAAGATACTTTTCATCATCTTCAAGTCCCCAGTATTCAATATAAACCTGTTGAGATCCATTACTTCCTGATGGAATAAAGAAGTCGCTTATCATATCCTCATTAATAGGAGGTTTTTTCTCGTAGGCATGCGCGATTCATGCATGATACAACCAATCATCAATCATTGCTTCTGCTCGTGACCTTACCCTATGTCAATCTTGGGTTCTATATTTTGCATCAAATTTATCACGAAACTCATTGCTTCATTTAACTTCTACTAATTCTGAAATAGGTTCATAACTAAATTTCTCCATCAATCTTGAATATGAAAGAATGCTTTCTGGCCAAAGTACATAATGTGCTCATGAAACATCGTGGGAATGTTCTGTGCCGCCAATACTTCGTCAAAGTTTTGTTACCTTCCAACCAACAACATCTTTTTCAACCAAACCAAGCTCCGAAAGGATAAGATTAATACGCTGAGAAGATGTCTTAAAATGTTCACCAATACTTGTAGCATTTAGTGACTTTCTTGAAAATGTTTTCTTTTCCTGAGGTTTCTCTATTTTTAGGGTTTTTGGCCAAACAATATATTCACCATACTTTTGACTCTTGAGAATCTCTCATCAGGCATCTTTTCCTGATGCTGTTAATTCCCAAGCATCATTTTTGCGAGAGATATATCAAATCTCTTGAAGTGCCTCAAATAACTTTGCTGCAGTCATTCAAATCTCTTTAGTCAAGAGAGAGGTAGATAGTTTTTCCATAGAATTTATTATTTCTACTTAAAGACTACCATAAAATTAGTGAAAATGCCAATTTGAACATTAATTCTTCTTCTCTTTTTTCTCCGAAAGCTTCTTCGCTTCCGCTTCTTGTTGCCTCTTTATCTTCTGGATATCGGTTGCTGGAGGGAGGTTTTCTGGAGTGATGCCACTCTTCATGAGGAACTCTCGCACTCATTGGTTATTTTTGGTGTGTTCGAGCGTGATAGCATTTTCACCCTTCATTGCCTTGTTCTCACGGATATTATGATTGGTTACCTCTGCCGCAAGGTCTTTTGCCTTGAGGAGAACCGTTGGGAGAAAGTCAGCGAGTGAACGATCTTCGCTCACACCAAGTCTCTCTTTCATGGCTTTCGTAGTATTTCCTCAAAAAAGCGTCGCATCACCTTTGCTCCGGATACGCGCCATGCCCATCCCATCAACTCCGCGTTCGAACGCGAGTCCTGTGAGTTGTTTCTCTGTCTGAGTGAGTTTTTCTCGCACGTGAATCCGCTCGAAATCAAGGAGCTTTTTCTCGACGAGCTCCTGCTTGCGTGTCTGTACGGCAAAGTATGCCTGAGCAAAGGCAATCTCCTGTTTCCTGGGATCCCCATTTTGGGCGATGAGGTACGCGGCATAACGAGAGAGACGAAAATCACTTCCCGGTCTCCCTCAGGTACTTTTTACCGGCGCCGCTAAAAAGTGATCATACGGCTTATTTCCTGCTTTTTTACAAGACTCTATTGCTCGATTCATGAGGTCTTCGAACTTTTGCCATGTCTGATATCAGATGAGTCACTGGAGATCTCGGGCACTCCAGTACTCCGTACCATCTTCGGCAATATGTTTGATTTCTTCGAAAGAATGGAACAGTTGTGAGATAAGGGTTGTTTCCATAGGAAAAAATTATTTCATAAGTATTGTAGATAAAATTCTCGTTGCTCCAACGATTTTTACCTATTTCTTCTTATGCTCTCTATACCTCTTTAGTGCCTTGGCTGTGTAGCTCTCCTCAACCTTGAGGATTTTTTCTCTTGGTCAGGCGAACATGAGAGAACCTCACTTGTCTCCTCCTACTGGCCCGATGTCGATGATGGCGTCAGAGTTGGCGATGATGTCGAGATTGTGTTCGATAACGAGGACGCTATTCCCCTTTTCTACCAGTTTATCGAGGATATCGAGGAGCTTCTGGACATCAGAGAAGTGGAGACCTGTTGTCGGCTCATCGAGGATGTAGAGTGTCTTCCCTGTCGACCGTTTGGCGAGATCAAATGCGAGCTTGATACGCTGAGACTCTCCACCCGAAAGCGTCGGTGCAGATTGTCCAAGGGTGATATAGCCGAGTCCGACGTCCGAGAGGACATCGAGCACTCGCTTGATCCGAGGAAATGAGGTAAAAAACTCGCTCGCTTCTTCGACCGTCATATCGAGCACTTCAGCGATATTTTTGCCTTTGAATTGTACTTGGAGAGTCTCAGGATTGTAACGAGTCCCACCACAAGCATCACACTCAACATAGACATCCGGAAGAAAGTGCATCTCGATTTTCTTGGTTCCACTTCCCTCACAGACTTCACAACGTCATCCGCGAGTATTAAATGAGAATCGACCAGGACCAAATCCTCGCTTCTGAGCATCCAACGAAGCAGCAAATACCTCTCGGATATAGGTGAATACTCCCGTATACGTGGCGATATTGGAGTGTGGCGTTTTCCCTATTGGAGACTGATCGATGATGATAACCTTGTCGACATTCGCCATACCTTCGACACGATCATGTCGACCAACGGGCAAGGTACTGCCATTGAAATGATTGAGGAGAGCATTCGAGAGGATATCGATGATAAGGGATGACTTCCCTGACCCAGAGACTCCCGTCACGACCGTCATACATTCGAGCGGGATTCGCACATTGATATCCTTGAGATTATTTTCTTTTGCTCCATAGATTTCGAGGAATTTTTTTGGTGCCGTGGTGACAGGATGCTTCCTGATAATCATTTTTCGATTCGAGAGATATTCCGCTGTTTCCGTCTTTGACTGTATCAGTTCTTCATAACCCCCCGAGAACAATATCTCTCAACCGTGCACCCCTGCCCCAGGACCAATATCGATGATATGGTCACTCTTTCGCATGATATCTTCATCATGTTCGACTACTACGACCGTATTCCCTATTTTCGCCAATTTTTTGAGATTATCGATGAGCATGTCATTGTCTCGTGGGTGAAGTCCGATAGATGGTTCATCGAGCACGTAGATAATTCCTTCGAGGCGCGTTCCAATCTGCGTCGCGAGACGAATACGCTGAGACTCACCACCTGAGAGAGTGTTGGCTCGACGAGCAAGTGTAATATATGAGAGACCTACTCAGACAAGGAATTCAAGACGCTCGATGATATTATGGAGAATCGGCTTCGCGATATGTTTCTGACTTTCTGTGAGTTCCAGATTCTGGAAAAACTTGAGCGATTCTTCGACAGACCATGCTGTTACTTCGCCAATATTCTTTCCAGTGATTTTTACGTTCAGATAGGCCTCCTTTAGGCGATATCCATGACAACTTCGACACACTTGTTCCTTGGCGAAACTCCCGATACGTTTGATATAAGCATCATTCCCGTGGTCAGCCTCCTGATATCGACGATCAAGATTAGGGATGATACCCTCATATCGAGCGCGATGCATCTTTCCATCATTATCCTTGCCTACATACGACATTTCAAAGGTTCCTGGAACGCCATAGAGGATTTTCTGTCGGTCTTTTTCTGGCAATTTTCCAAATGGTTTATTTATATCAATTCCCTCTTTGCGACAGACGGTTTCAACGAGTATAGAATAATATGGATGATTCAACCATGGCTTCAATGCGCCCTCACCGAGAGTGAGATTAGGACTCACAATATCCTCTTCACTAAAAGTTGTGGAGAACCCAAGTCCATGACATGTCTCGCACGCCCCATGATGGGAGTTAAATGAAAAATGCGAAAGAGTGATATCCTCGAGATGATATCAACACTTCGAACAGGAAGCATGAAAGGTAAAATGAATATACTCGCCACTGTCAAGCTGATATATCGACACAAAACCATCTCCCTTATCGATCGCTACCCGAAGAGAATCCTTGAGACGAAGGACGAAGTTCTCATCTTCCTTACGAACCAATCGATCAACCACCACATAGACAATATCCTCAGGCGTGAGGAGTTCATTGGACTCATCCGCAACGGAGTAGGTCGTATCCCCAATTTGGAATCTCACAAATCCCATATCAGTCACCTTCTTCGCCACATCCTGATAGGAGATGATTGTCTCATCCCGTTCAAGAGGGAGCAGGATATGAAACTTACTTCCTTCACCAAATTTCGACACACCGTTAACAATATCTTGGAGAGTATTCTTGATAAGTGGAATCTCTGGATGACTCGTACAATGAGGAGTTCCTATAGTCGTAAACAGAAGGCGGAAAAAATCATAAATCTCCGTAATCGTTCCAACCGTAGATCGAGGATTATTCGACACGGTTTTTTGGTGGATGGCGATAGTTGGGGAGAGTCCATGTATCTCTCGTACCTGCGTTGCCTCAGAGATATCAGAGATAATCATACGAGCATACGTAGAGAGAGACTCGAGGTAGCGTTTCTGGCCCTCGGCATAGAGAGTATCGAAGGCAAGTGAAGATTTCCCTGACCCAGAAACCCCCGTCACCACGACGAGTTTATTTTTTGGGATTTTTACTTCGACATTTTTGAGATTGTGGGTCTCAGCACCGATAATATGGAGAAAATCAGACATAGGAGGAGTTTACTGCAATTCTCCAATGGTATCTAAATCTGACTGGAAAGCAAAAAAATCTTATCTATCTTGAAAATGGAAATCACTTAAAATCATCATCTAATCTTTGAAATGCTGATGTTTTATATGTTGCTATTCAATTATCGAGGGTAATTGAATTATTCCAACAAAGTTGATTAACAATCCTATTGCGGATTATATCAAGAACTTCTTGTAAATTCGTATTAAGCATCTCAACTCTAGCATCATCCCCTTGAGCTTCAATAATATCTTGCTTAATAGATATAGCATTACTTGATTGAATGACTTCTTCCACAATATGTTCTCTTTCAGGAATCCATATGATTGGTGTTTGATTGCTGGTATTTTTATTTCTTCTTGCATCGATATGATTTCCATTTCTTGAATGAATACGAAGAAATGTATATGCCACTATTCTTGGATATTTTTTCATGAGTCGCTTAGTAAATCATGGATTTTTATCTGTTCATATTTCCATAATAACCGCATCCTCTGGAATATTACCTAACCGTCTCTCAGCAACTTGCATTCCTGTAAAAATATGAGTTTGTTGCGACATGATTAATATTTATAACTTAGTTATTCTATATATTATAATCAAATAGTCAATAAAGTTTTTGCTTCTACTGATTCGATGCGATGAAACACCCATAGACATTCTTCACTCCTGCATCTTTCAGGATTTTTGCACACGCATTGATTGTCGAACCTGTCGATATCACGTCGTCGATGAGGATAACTGTATCTGGAATTGCTCATTCAGCTCACCGAAAAGAAAAGGCATGTTCGCGATTTTTGACACGCTCTGATTTGTGAAGCTTGGATTGTCGCTTCGTGTAGTTCGCTTTCAAGAGCTTCTGAAAGGGAATATTTACTTTCTTCGCCAATTGTTCGCCAATCATCGACACATGGTCGAATCCACGGATGAAATACCGACTCCAGTGCATGGGAACAGGAGTTATAACGATTGTTTCTCAAGGGAGATACTTTCTCCTCGAGAGCACGAGGATGTGAAGAAATTGAACCAATTGTTTTGATTTTTCCTTTTCTGAACGATATTTATATGCCTCAAGAATATCCTGGATATCCCTATAATGAGCCGCCACAAAAACCCCATCAATAACACAATAGGGAATTTCTTGTTTATAATGCATGGTCAAATCCTGTGGGGAAAATATTACCTTCTCTTCTTGTATATCAAAAAATATGGAAAGAATATGCTGTAAAACTCTCATACTATTTCTTACTGATGAAATTATAAAACCTCTTCCTAAGGACCTGATACCGAACTTCCGTTTTTGCTCGAATTGTTCAGGATAATTCTAATATTTCACTTCTATCAACCACTATACCATTTCAGATGCTATATTTCTTTTTTCAAAATTGTTCTGAAGTTAAATCCACTTTTTGTCCTTCAACAATATTCCAGTAATGATTATATTCAGCCGTAAAACGTATTTCTCCCCCTATCAAATCTTGAACAAGTAATGCTGTAACTGCACACTGTCAAATATAAGGACTATCAATAGACCAACGAGAAGAATCCTCTGGGTAGCATGTATCTTGTCCCCAAGAATTTCGGATAGCGTGAACAAATTTTTCCGAGAGCATATTAGTCGTGTTTCTTTCCGAGAGAAATCAAGAGTTCTGAGAGTTTTTTCACTCACCATCCAGTTCCTCCCTTTGGCATATATCCCCAATTTGTCTCACGATAAGCAGGACCGGCTATATCAAGATGGGTAAGCTTGGCATCCCCTTGGAAATATGAGAGGAATGCTCCCCCAATAGACGAGCCTGCCTTCTCAGAACGAGCAACGTTCTTGAGATCAGCAATCTCAGCCTTGAGAGACTTTTTTAATTTATCATTAAGTGGTAATCGCCAAACTGGCTCATATGGCGAAGTATTGTCGATCAATTGGCGAATAATCTCTTCATCGTCTCCCATGATTCCCGCTATATCATGCCCTAAAGCATAGACACATGCTCCTGTCAAAGTAGCAATAGTGATAATATGCTCTGGTTTATGATTCTTCTCAACATATGACATTACGTCCGCGAGAACAAGTCGTCCCTCAGCATCGGTATGATGAATCTCTACACTTGTACCATTGTATGCCTTGTAGATATCTAGGGGTTTGTAGGCGTTTCCTCCGGTCATATTTTCTGTGAGACCAACCGCAATAATGACATTTGCTGGAAGGTGTGGGAGAGAATCAAGACACTTCGCCACCCCGAGAACCGCGGCCGCTCACGACATATCACACTTCATATCGAGCATAGCAGTATCTGGCTTTATCTGGATGCCTCCGGCATCAAAGGTTACCCCCTTTCCGACAAGTGCGTATTTTTCTCATTTTTGAGGTTTTTTTGGCACCAAGAGCATCATATATGGAGGTTTTCTACTCCCCGCACCGACCGCGAGAATTAGATTACAACCGATTTTTTCAAGCTCATTTTGATCAAAAACCTGCACATCAAACTGTTTCCATTTATAAGAAAGTGTATGGTGTACAAGACTCTCAGGATTGGCATCTCTTGGTGGCATATTAATAAGGTTTCTTGCCTCTATAATTGCATTATAGAGAGGGATTTTCTCTTCTATATAGTGGTGCTCACGGGAAGAAACTACGAGATCGAATACGTATTCTTTCTTTTTTGTAAGATATTCTTGGTATCGATAGGTCGAAAGTATCATGGATTCATAGGCCCCAAGAGCATCTTTTGACGGGAGAAATGCTGTCTCAGTATCCAGAGTACGAAAAAAATCACTTCGATCATCCATGAGTTTTTCTTTATCTGGGAAAAAACAAGTAATTTTTTTTATCGAATCAAGTGAAACAAAAAATGTACACGTTTTTTCTTTTTTCTCATTTTTGAGTTTTAGATTGTGGACGATATATTCTGTTATATGAATATCAAAATACATCCCCGATTCACGGAGATCCGCGAGAGAAGTCACTTCAAGAGCAATATGAGAGAATGTTGAATCGGTAAGATTCGAAATAAGATTAATAGTGGCCATAGTTTACTGATAACGAAAACGAAAATAAGAAAGAAAGAATAAAACCCCGAGAAGAAAGATACAACTCGAAACAATATAGAGAATCATCGCGCCCCATCAAACAAATAAGATGGAATAGAGAGAAAAAATCACGCTAAAAGCAATGCTCGAATAATGAAGCATTGCGAAATCGTAGTGATATTTTTCTTTCCAGAAATATGTGGTTCCTACGATAATAATTGGAAGAAAAAATATAAAGAGGAGTGTTGAAATAAATGATGTTCCGTCAATCATTCCAGAGAATACTCGTGAATATACAAACAAGAGAGAGAATATCGCGATTCCAAAAGAAATATAGTTGGAATAACGAATATGTACCGAAAAAAAGAAAACACACAATATCACCACAGGATACAGGGTAGTAAAATCATAAAAACTCCATCCAAGAAGGATAAAGAGACTAATAATCGAAAGAGAAAGGGTAAAAATCTTTGATGATTCGAGAAATTGTAAAAAGAAACGGTACTTTGGCATAAATTCAAACAAAGCAACGGATATAATTCCAAAGAACGTGATAAATAATGGAAAAGAATAAATATTTGTTATAAGAAAGAAGGCAAGATAAACGATAAATATTCATTCTGTTAAAAAACTCTGAAAAAATGCTGGATGTTCTTCTCTTGATATCGAAAAGATAATACCCGATAAACAAAAATTTAATATTGCGAGAATAAGGAGTGGAAATGAGAAAAAACTCTCATCAAACCATCAGAGTATTGCAGAACCAATAACGGTACCATAGGTAAAAATAAGATGGAATCGAGCAATATCAAAAAATATATCATGTTTCCAGAGAAAACTCATCATATATCCGAAGAATATTATATGCACTCCTATAAGAATATATATATGAAGGCTAAGAGTATTCTCCATATTCCCTGTAAGAGCAAAAAGAAAGAGATATAGGGCGGTATATACCAATATCATTGGTATAGCTATGGACTTTTGAGGTGAAAATGATGGAATTTGGAAAGATGATATTTTTACTTCTTTTTTTAAGAAAAAAATAGGGGAAAAATAGAGAAGGAAAAAAAGAAGCAAGAGAATAAAAAGCCCTTCCAGTAAATAATATCAAAAAAGATGGCATGTTATAATAAATATTGTATGTATTCCAAGAAGGAGAAAATACATTAAAAATTGATAGAGAAAAATATAATATTAGCAATCACTACAGGGATAGCAAACCACAGTACCTTCATACTCGAAACAAAGGAGAATATGAGCGTAATCACTGAAAACATTGTAATAAAAAGAAAAGCTTTTGGTTGATATGTGTACGAAAGAAGGGAAAAATAACTTCCAACCTGGAGGGTTATATATATTACAATATAAACAAAAAGTGCATAGGTAAAAATAGTAGTTATCTGATTAATTCCCGAAATAAATAAATCCATGTAGTATTCAAATCCATGAACGATTTTTGTATAGGAAATATTTTTATTATTAATTCTATTATCAATAATTTGAATATTTTGGGAAAGGAGTTTTTTCTTGAGTTTGAGTCGTTTTAATTTGGAAAATTGAAATGTAAGAATAGCTTTCATAATCTGTATATCATTCTTATTTAGATTCTCTTTATACAGATTTAATTCTCGTTGATTTTTATAATAAATAAAGGAATTTGTATCAACTTTTTTTGCTTCTGATTTTTTTGGCTCATTTGTAGTTTTTGCTACTTTTGTGAAAAAACTTGTAATAGATTTTCCCACATCAATAGATCCTGGTTGTAAGATCTCTACTCTCTCTTCTGAACCTATTTGTTTAAGAAGAGCATTTGTTTCTTCAAGGAGCCTCTTTTTATCTGAATTCATTCCGGCTTTTGCAAGCTCGACTTCAACTCATCAAACGGTTGTAAGTGCCTGTTCAGTGATGGTTCTAATTTTTCCAAGATTAGAACTTCCCTTCGCTTGTAAAAGGGCTTGTACTAGTTGTTCAAGTTGGATTTTTCTCTCTGGAGTAACAATAGAATGATACTTTAAAAAGATGTTTTGGATTTTTTCAATAGTAGAATCAATAATAAGTACATATCTCTCTATTTCCTTGAGAATTTGTGGTGAGATTTCTTGAATATCTTTTTCATCCTGTGTTTCTATTTTTACATTATCAATATCCTCTCCCATGGATTGTTTGTACAGTCTATAACTATCTCGTACTTTTGCTGTAATCATCTTTTTCTGATCTTCAGGCATTCATTCATTCGTATAGATATACACCACATTGTATTTCAAATCTTCGATAAGTTTTTTATATGATTTAAAAATATCATCTGATTGAATTTTTCCAGATTTTAACTGATTATTAACAAGAACATCAAAATAAAAGAAGTTTCCTCCCGTTTGAGTTGTGGAAAATTCTTTAATCTCCATAATTGAATATCCTTGTCCATGGAGAATACTTCGAGCCTCTTCAATACTATTAGCAGTAAGTGATAGAGTGAGTTTTTGATTTCATTTTGAACAGATAGCCTGAAACTGCATATCTTAAAAAAAAGTAGTAGTAAATGGTGCTATTTTCTTTTTATCAATAATTTCTCAGTTATAATACAGCTGGGAATATACTTGGTCAAAAAAAATATCAAAATCTTGTGTAGGAAGAACCTCTAAAGAAAGCATATATAATTCCTTTTCTTCCATTTGAATAGAAAGTTTTTCTATAATCTTTTTGAGGAATGTTTTCTTGGATTCCCGAGATGAAAAATCTACAGAAGCTGTCATAATCAGAATTATATAGTTTTTTTCTTTTTTACAATAAGAGTTTTCCTTTTCTATATTTATTTAATTTAGTAGTATCTATTAATAGATTTTTATAAAAAGTAAACGTTCTTAGGAAATAAATTTTATATAAAAGAATTTGAACATATTGTGAAAAAATATACTCAAATTTTTATTTATTTTAAAAGATAATTGTACTTTTTCTTTCTTGTATTTTCTCGTAAAAAACAAATACGCTTTTTATTTGTTTTTTTCTAATAATTCTCTACACTGTCCGTGTAAAAGTTTTTCTGCATTTATGAACATTTTTCACAATTTTAAAGGGGTATTTTTGAAGATAAGTTTAGTAATATTAGGGGGGATTATTGGAATAGGTATTTGAAAGGGTTTTCCTTCAGATATTGATATATATAAACAACATACAGGGACAGGAATTGTTAGTGCCTCTGATGTTTTTGATTCCAAAAAAGTAAAAGAAGCCTATCGTTTTATAGAACAGAATTACTATTGATTTCATTCAAAAAATCAAAAGACCGTTGAAGATGCTTTTTTGGCCTCATTGGCAAATTCTCTTGGAGATAAACATTCCAATTACATGAATGAAGATGATTCAAGGAAGTTTGTGAGTACGTTACAATGAGATTTTGAAGGAATTGGTGCGGTTATCAGAGAGAATATAAAATGAATTCAGATAATGAAGGTTCTTCCAGGATCTCCAGCAGAAAAAAACAAACTTTCCCAAGGAGATATTATTACTTTTGTAGATGGAAAATCAATGCATGGTATGTCTGCAGATGAGGCAGTTACCCTGATTCGATGACCAAAAGGAACAATGGTAAAACTCACCATACTCTCAAAGAAGGAAGCAGACAAGGTTATAGAAGTAATAATCCAGAGAGATACCGTCAATGTTCCTACGGTTTATTCAGAGATTCTTTCAGGAACTACCCTAGGATATTTGGAGGTTTCCATGTTTTGAGAGAATACGGTAGATGAATTTATAAAAGAGTTTAATCAGCTTACATCCTCTGGAGCAACAGGAATTATTATTGATGCGAGAAATAATGGTTGATGATTTCTTGATGCCGCGGTGGATCTTTGTTCCCTGATTCTTCCAAAAAATGCCGTTATTGTCTCAACAAAAGGAAATAATCCTATTGAAAATATGACTCTGTATACCAAAGATTCGAGCACGGAAAATACCAGAATTCCTCTTGTTTTTCTTGTGAATAGTATGAGCGCTTCAGCGACTGAAATTACGGCTTGAGCCCTTCAGGAATATCACCGTGCACTTATCATAGGAGAAAAAACATATGGAAAATGATCAGTACAAACGCCATTTTCACTCTCTGATGGAAGCTTGCTCAAGCTCACTACTGCCAAGTGGTACACTCCAAATGGAAAAAGTATCGATGAAAAAGGGATAGAGCCAGATGTGATTATTTCTCTTACGGATGATGATTATAAAAATGCCTATGATCGTCAACTTGAGGGAGCAAAAAAACTCTTGCAATATCAAATTGAAAAATCAATTTCCCTCGAAGAACTAAAAAAAGAGGCGGATACTATCCTTAATGAATAACAAGCTATGTTCTATAAAAATAATCCAAATTGTCTTCTTGAAAAAGGAAAATACCAAAAAAATTCTCCTATTTCGTAATCTTATCTTCCTATGTCATATATACAAAATAACGATCCAGAGGCGTATAGTTACCTCATATGAGAGCAAAATAGACAAGAATTTGAGCTGGAGCTTATCGCGAGTGAGAATTATGTTTCGAAGGCAGTTCTCGAGGCAAATGGTTCAATTTTTACGAATAAATATTCTGAAGGGTATCCTGGGAAACGGTATTATGCAGGGCAAGAGTTCGTAGATAAGATAGAAAATCTTGCTATTGAACGCGCAAAAAAACTCTTCTGAGCAGAGTATGTTAATGTTCAGCCACATTCTGGTTCTCCAGCGAATCTGGCCGTATTTTTTGCTCTTCTTCAAACAGGAGATACCATTCTTGGAATGAATCTTGATCATGGTGGGCACCTTTCCCATGGACATCCACTCAATTATTCAGGGAAGATGTTTCATATTATTCCATATTGAGTAGAGAAAGAAACGGAAATAATCAATATGGATGAAGTTGAGCGTCTTGCAAAAGAACACAAACCAAAACTTATCATTGCTTGATTTTCTGCCTATTCTCGATCCCTTGACTGGAAGCGGTTTCGAGAAATTGCTGATTCTATTGGAGCCATTCTTATGGCAGATATTGCTCATATTGCGGGACTTATTGCTGGGGGTATTCTGGAAAATCCAATACCATATTGTGATATCGTTACCACTACAACTCACAAAACACTCCGTGGGCCCCGAGGAGCATTGATAATGGGGAAGGAACAATATGCTCTATCGCTTGCAAAGGCGGTGTTCCCAGGAATACAATGATGACCACATGAACACACTATCTTCGCCAAGGCTGTTGCCTTTTGAGAAGCGCTCCAGCCAGATTTTTCGACATATGTTCGCCAAGTTATCGACAATGCTCGTATTATGGCGAAGGAGTTTGGCGATAATGGATTACGCGTTATTTCAGGAGGTACGGACAATCATATAATTTTGCTTGATATTTTTGGCTCACTCTGATTATCAGGAAAAGAAGCAGAGGTTATTCTCGAAAAAGTTGGCATCTCTTGTAATAAAAATATGATTCCTTTTGATACACGAAAACCGCTTGATCCATCAGGAATTCGTCTTGGAACCCCCGCAATCACTACAAGAGGTTTTGATACAGAAAACTCAAGAATTCTTGCGCTGATTATTATTCGTGCTCTCAAAAATCATGAGAATGAAGAATTATTACAAGAATTAAAAAAAGAAGTTCGTGAGCTTTGTATTCAATTTCCTATACCCTAAAATCCTATGGACGATTTTGAATCCTCATCCCTTACCGAATCTTCTTCATGAACTGAAGCAGTAAAGGAAAAAAGTGAAAAACAGCGAGAAGCCTACAAAAAAGCACAATCTCAACTTCAGAAATCTCAAAAAGATGAGAAAAAAGCAAAAGTAGATAGCGATGATCTTTTTGCTATACTTTCACGATTTATCCAGAATCCCTACTATGAGACACTTATTCCCATGATTACGGAATTACTTCAATCAGGGGTGCCACCAAGATTTATAATCGGACTCACTGCATTGGTATATCCAGAATCTGCCCTCTATGTGCTGACCAAAATAGGGAAGAAAGAAGGAATTGAGCATCTGTTATCAATTTATCGATATCCTGAACAAACAAGATTTGATGAACATAATCTTCATCCAAGTATTCGTAATTGGATGAGTTATTGGGTTCAATTTTCAGGAACATATCTCACCAAGCCAGATGCTTCGGAGATTTTATGACAAAAATTATCAGAGATTCTTGTAAAAAATGATGTACGATGAGTCGTGGAAGAGGGGATTCACCAATTTCTTCAATTCTTTTTTATCTCCAGAAATATTAATATTCCATCAAAGATTACAGAGTCTTATGCTCAATTTATCGTTCGTGAGCATAAGAAAACTCTTGAACAATTTCTCCAGAATTCTGATCCTGATCTTACTGGATCTCACGAGATGAATCAGATCCACCTTTTTGGTTTAGAATAAGGTTGGTGTTTTCTTGGAAGAACACTTCAACAATTATGTATCCAAGAAGAATAATCGGAATAAGGTACTGATAGATTCCTGATACTTTGATGGTCTCTGATAGAGAAAAGAATCCAGCTATGAGGAGTATATATTTGACAGGAATATAGAGCAAGAATCAATACATATAGAGAAAGTATCCACCTATAAAACTCAGCGGAATATAGAAGACAGACAAGAGAGTAATCCATCCTATAACGAAAGATATAAGGATATTGGTCAGAATAATTCCTGAGGATATTTCACCAAAATGATAGATGAGTATAGGAGTGCTTCCAAGAGTTGCAGAAAATGTTACCGCTAGGGTATCTTTTGTCCAAAGGGGAATCACAAAATTTTTAAGGAATTCAGATATTTTTTTATGAAACAAGAGAATTCCGAGAGTAGCTCCGAAAGAAAGCCCAAATCCTGCATCATACATGAGAACGAGGGGATCATGTGTGATGAAGAGAAATGCTACCAGAGCAAGAATACTGATACTTGCAATCTTTTTGTTCCCTATCACTGCCAAAAAGGCGATTAGACCCATAGTAACTGCCCGAATTACCGACACTCACCATCCAACGATGGTTGCGTATATGAGCACGAATAGGATAACGCTTATGATTTTTCCCCATGATGGAAGTCATGGAATATATCGGAGTATCGTGAGAGAAAGGATGATAACGAGGGCAATATTTGACCCACTTACCACCAAGATATGCATTATTCCCGAGAGTATAAAGGCATCTTTTGTCTTCTTCTCAAGCAAATCAGTATTGCCAAATACCATTCATGAAATAATGGCTGATGTCTCTCGCGGAAATCCTTGGAAAAATATAGTAACCACTGACGATCGGATTCTTTCAAGTATAGATACCTGTTTGTTGGTAATTTTCTCAAAGGTGAGAAGGGAAGTCTTTCCATAGAGTTGTTTGTGAAAAGAGTATCGTGAAAAACCATCTATCTTGAGAGATTGGATAGTTGGCATAACTTTTCCCGTAAAACTGATAGTATCTCCTATTTGAACAGGCAGATTTGAGGGTATTTCGACCAGTATTCCGAGAGTATTTTTTTGTCGATATTGTGGCGAAGAATTGTCGATGATAAGTCGGTATGACCGTGAATAATCTCATTGATAGAGCAGAGTATCGATAGTTCCACGTATAGCAACCTTCTTTTCTCCCGAGTGAGTGAGATATTCCATAGAGCGGAGATCGGTGATATGAGAATCATACGATTGTTTTCCTATGATTCATCAGAGGATACTTCCACTTATCCAGATGATAACAAAGAAAATACTCCATTTTCTGACAAAAAGACGCAGAAAAAGAGGAACAAGAAACAGGAATAGAAGTTCTCGGAAGTTCCCACCAATAGACGTAATTCCTATGGAAAAGATGAAAGCACACATTCACCATAAAAAAAGCATCCTCGGATGCTTGAACACTACGCTTTCATGAGTTTTGTGAGTCATAAGAGAGAAAATGCAGCCAAGATAATTCCCATAATTTGATTCATATTAAGCAAAAGACTGGATTGAATCATGTCGGTAGAACCATTGAGGAACTCGAAGAGAAAGAGGATTATCCCGTATATTCCAATTCACATATACCCGATGAACCCATCAGGAAGACTCTTTTTTGCCAGAGTATGGAGGAAATAGTAGAGTCCGCTC
>JAYRRZ010000037.1:0-22683 GCA_041909865.1 Candidatus Altimarinota bacterium
ATAAAATATCTCTGTACCTTTACTCTTATACATATGACAAAAAAAGACTACTATTCAACTCTCTGAGTTCAAAAGACAGCAAGTGAAGCGGAAATAAAAAAGGCCTATAAAAAACTCGCGATGCAATATCATCCTGATCGGAACAAGGGTGACAAAAAAGCGGAAGAGAAATTCAAGGAAGTCAATGAGGCGTATCAAATGCTCGGTGATACTGCAAAAAGGAAAAATTATGACCAATTCTGAAATGCTGATTTCTCTTGATCCTGAGTAGGTGGCAATCCATTCTGAGGAGGATTCTCCTGACAATCTTGAGGATTTGGTGGATTTGAGGATATATTCTCTCAATTTTGATGATCGAGAAAGAGTTCCTCAGGGTTTGAGTTTGATATCTGAGATATTTTTGGAAATATGTGATGAACTGCCCGAGAAAATACTCGCCAAAGGAAAAATGAAGAGAAAGTGACCACTCAAGAAGAGAATCTTGATGTCACAGAAACTGTAGAAATACCTTTTTTGGACTTCTTATTTGAAAAGTCTCTGGATATACGAACCGTCTATGGAAAACATCTGACTCTCAAAGTAAAAGCAGGAACCAAACCAGGAACAAAATTCAAAATTTCTGGAAAATGACGAACTTCTGGAGGAAAAACGGGTGATATGTATGTTGTTGTTGATGCAAAAATGCCAAAAATTCCCCTTGATTCACACGTTGAGAAGATGATTGAAGCAATACGATATCAACTCTAGCAGATTCCCTTTACTCTTCTGTAAAATATCGGAAAATAAAATTTTCCCTTGATTTTCTGATGATTTTTCTAACAATACACCAATATTTTCTATCTGGAATTTGCCATTTATTCCAATTTGTGATAGAATGAATTATATAACTGTACTTGTATGACTCCTACACCACATAACCTTGACCATTTATCCCCTCTTAATACAGAGAAGATAATGGAAACAATCCCAACAATCAGTATATCTCGTGCCCTCTCCATCCTAAAAGAACTCAAGGCGAACATTTCTAATCCAGAATTACTAACACTCATAAAAAGTTTGGAAGCAAAATGTTTGATTCTTGAGGGATCTTGAGTAAACTATGTTTCTGGGGCTCTAGAGATTATGCTTAGTGAGCTTACACCGCGAGAAATCCCTCTAGCACAGGCTACAAGAATCCTTACTGGAAGACATTCTGATGGGAAAAAACATTCTGCGGCAAATGATGAGCACTATACGATTGCAGCGTAGGTATTAGTTTACTTTCTTAGTATTTTCTCATGAAGAATTTCCGTCTCCAAATTCTTCTCGATAATATTCCTCTCAATAATGAGGATAAGTACAACATTTGTATTATTTTTGAGGCGCTCTCTTTCTCGCGACAACAAGAGATTCTCGATAATTGGGACTGGTATATAGAACAGTTCTTGCAGGTTCGCAAGAGCTTGGATGAATGTTATATACAAGAGACTATTGATACTCTGAGACAGGCAAATTACCTCCTTGATGAAGCACTTATTCGCGAACAAGAAAAAGAAAGCTACAAAGCATACAAGAAGCAAAAAATTCGGCAAGAACTAGAAAGCACAGTAGCATACTGACAACTTCAGAAACTCAAACGAATAAAAGAAATTAGCAAAACTCCAGTATAATCCTCTATATTGGAGTTTTTTAAAATACGAATACAAAAAATCAAGAGAAATTCTTCAAAGGAATTTGCTCATAAAGGGACTTTATGGTAGAGTTGTTGTATTCCTTGGTCAGGAATACGTAGATACGTTTCCCATAGCAAAAGATCGTTGTAAACGGTCATTTTGCATATCTTTAGCATTATGGACACTGCACAGAATACATCCCAAGATATAAATCATTCGCCCTCACTCGGAACGGCGATTATTACCGTAAATACGTGACTGAGCTGATACCGATTACGGAATTTCTACCTGACAAATTCATTCCAAGGATTCGTTTGGATGGTATTTCATTTTTCTGTCATTTTCTTTTTTACTTTTCTTCTCAAAGAAGTGGCATTAGTGGGGTTATTTCTTTGATTTGCAAACCTTATTGCCTTTTTTATTGATATCCCCCTTGGTGTCATTCAACGATATATATCAACAAAAAGGATGTTTATCATAGGGGCAATATCGCAATTAATAGCCGTAGGAATATTTTTTGTCTTTATCTTCAAGTTTTTTACTATTCTTCAATATGTTGGATGAACCATTACACCAGATAGTTTGAAATCTTGATCCGATTGGTTTTTCTGAAGCGCAATAAACTGGATTTGAGTATTTATTGCATCTATTTGTTATGGAGTAACAAAAGAGATTAATGACGTGTCAACGTATGGATATGTTCTCTCTCAATCAAATCCAAGTGAATATGGAACTATTCTTGCCAGAAATAATATTACTTTTTGAGTTGGCTCACTTATGGGGCTTTTGGTTTCTTGAATAATTCTCAGTTTGAGTCCAGGATTTGCCGTCATTATTCTGTGAATTATTATTATGGGTTTTCTTTCCTTTATTATCAAATTCTTTGACAACTCCGTAGACTCTGTGAGCTTCGATGATATTCAAGATTTCCGAGTATCTGTGCAGAAATGGAATAATGAAAATATTCGAGAATACGTGACTGAGACAATCAAGAAGACTGATATTCAAAGTATCATTTCAAAGACCAAGTATCTCATGATAAAGCCAAAACAAAAAAATGAATCAGAGAAAATCTCTTGGAAAGAAGTTCGAGACTCAGGAAAAAAAGAGTTTGGAACTATTTGGAAAATTTTCTCTCATAATCCTTTGTACGTAAACCTCATATGGACTATAACTCTGGTTCTGATATTTTGATTCTGGGATACATTTGCATCAAGTTTCCTTTTGAGCTTTTTGGATGATGTTAAACCAGGTTGGAGCTATGTGCTCCTTGCCATCATCGGTGTTCCAGGAATTGCGCTCCAAGAATTTGCAAGCAAGCTTGGACAAAAAATAGGTTTGAAAGCAATAGGAATAATCTGATTATGTCTCTCCAGCACTTCTCTCATGATTTTGGGGCTATTGGCTCTCGGGAATCCAGGCCCTGGAATAATCATTGGAGTCGCTCTTATCAATAGCCTCTGATATGCTTGTGGTATGTCAACTGGACAGAATCAATTTCTCGATACTTATAATCAACTGTATGCAAAAGAGCAAAATCTCACCGAAATTAATGCAAATGCCTCATCTGGACCAATGAAAGTGGTACAAAATCTAGCAAATGTAATAGGTCTTGTCTTTGGGGGAATCCTTCTCATGTTTTGATTTCCTGCATTCTTCTTTATATTCTGAATTATCATTTTTGGTATATTAATCTGAACTATCATACATAACGACAAAATTATCTTATAATTCTACCGTTCCAGGCTTACTGAGCGGTTTCTCACTATCTCCGTTTCGAGCTCAGAGAGAATATATTCAAGATCTCTATCACGAAAGGTGATTTTTTGTATCCATTCTCCCGCATATCTTTCAAATACATCAACATTCGTTGTTATAACCGTTGAATCATTCTTTAAAAGAAGTGTTTTATTGAGAATCCGTGTGGTCATATCGCTTACACGGGCTTTTTGTTCATCATGAATTTTGATACTGATAAAGTCAGAAAAAGGCGGATATTGAAAATCCTTTCTTTCTGGAAGCGCATAATCAAGAAAATCGTGAAAATTCCCATGTAAGATAATCTGAAGAAGAGGATGTTCTGGAGTATATGTCTGAATAAATATGGGACAATAAGTTTTCTTATAATAAGCAATCTCTGAAAATAATCTCTCTTCAAAATCATATTCTGGAACAGATAGATTAATCTCAAAACAAAGAAATACAATACCACCAAATAAAGAAGTATCAACAAAATGTGCTAAATTTGTTGCCAATATAACGTCATTCTTTTCAACAAGATTTTCCAGAAAGGCACTATTTTTATAGGTATCTGAGTCCACTCTCCCGATGGAAACATTGTCTCCAAGAAGCGAAGAAAGATTGTCTTGAACTCTCTGGATACCTACCCCTACAGAGCTAAAGTGTGTACCAGAACAATTTGGACACACAATTTGATGATGGGTTACATAGTTACACTGATGACATACCAATCTCGTATGTGGACTTGTATGGTATGCAAGGGCAATATCACAGTTTGGACAGCGATCAAAATATCAACAATCCTGACATATTTTCGCACGAGAATTCCCTCTACGACTAAAGAAAATAAGAGTCTTCTTCTTTTTATGTTTATTTCTTTTTATCAGCTCTAAGAGTTGATTGGAAATATAAGGTGCATGAAGATAGCTCGTTGCTAGTGGGATGACTGTTATGGATGTTTCTTTCAATAAAATCTGAAGTTATACAAATTATACTTTTCTTACCCTAATTCATCCTCGATAAAACGAATAAATCCTTTCACGCTATCATGATTATGATAGATTGACGCATATCGCAAAAAGGCAACCTCATCAAGATCTCGGAGCTTTCTCAGGATATCTCGTCCTATTCTCTTGGAGGTAATTCATTGCTTATTTTGAGCCCACTCGTTTTCCAAGGTATTAATAACATTCTCGAGTTTCTCTGGATTAAAATGCCTTTTTGTTAAAGCCTTCATCATAGAATTCACCACCTTCTGACGATCGTATGGTTCATTCTCTCCTGAAGATTTTGTCACCATAAATGATACGAATTCAAGACGTTCAAACGTGGTAAAACGGGCTCAGCATTTTTCACATTCACGCCTTCTGCGAATCGCCTTTCCATCTTCACTTGCACGGGAATCAATAACCTTCGTATCAAGATTGCGGCATTTTGGACATTTCATAGTATAAAAAGAATAGGAAATAAAGAATAGCTGCTATTATTTTACGGTAATATTCTCATATTTTCCGAGGGAAAAGACTTCTGGACGGTACATAAAGTATGCGGTAACTGGCGGGAGCAGATATGTTCCAGGATATTCTGGACGGAAGTAATACGTGTATGATTGCTTATCTCCGTATCACCATTCGGCTGTTGCGAGTATTCTATCATTCTTTGCCTCAACATGAGACCAGCTCGTCCAAGCATATGGATTCTGATGATCCTTCATGAGGATGCTTTCTGTTTTGAATATTCATCGAATTGGCCTCCACCCTCCTGGAACAAAGTCTTCTACCGTGAGATGATGCCATGATTTATTGGCAAAATCTGGGAGCGCTACTTTTAGTGTTACTCTATAGAGCGATCCTCTTTGATACAATCAATCATTGACCGCATTGGCTGAGATAAACTCTCAATGAGAATTGACTCAGCGAGACTCGTCAATTTTCTCTATTATGCGATTTACCTGGATATTTCCTTTTGATATAGATTCTGTTTGTAGGATATTCTTTGGAACATCCTTGATGAGGAGCTCATAATACACTCATACAGGAGAATCCTTTTTGAGAGAAATCTGTTCATTCCCTATCTTGGAACGATTCGTATCAAGCTTCTGCCATGTTTTGTCACTTGATAAAGACATATCAGCAATCAAACCGTCAGAACGAGCAGCAATAGACACTTTTGTCTTGAGGGAACGTATCATTGATTCCTTAATAATGGCTGTTAGAGCCTGGATTTTTGTCTGCGTTGATACAAAATATGAAGACATATCCGTATCTCGAATCAGAGAATCTAGAAGTTTCACAGCAGGATCTACTTTTCATCTATCAAGAAGGAGTGATGCATAAATAGCTGTATCCGCATCTGAATCCCAATACCAGTAATCATGTCCTTGGTTCGATTGCTTCATTCGAAGATCAAGTTGCGCCATGAGTTCATCAGTCACTTTTCCGAGATAATGCAGTCCATATACATATGCAATATATCCATGTCTGGAGAGTTTTGCTGGATCAATATCACGAAGAAGGGTGCTAGCACGCTCATTCTTTGCTCGTGCTAGAGTCCAGAATACTTCAGCACGAAAATCTGGATCAGTAAGAAACATGCTTTCTCCATTATCAAGCAAATTCACAATAAAATTTACTCCATTATCAATCGTTGTTTGAGGAATATCAAATCATAGATCTCGCAAGACAAAGAGACTACGGAGAATATATGGAGTAACATGATCATTGGAAAAATCATCACTCTCCCAATATTTCCATCCTCAAGAGTAATGCTGCATTCTGAGAATCTTCTTTATACCAGCATCAAGATTATTTTTTGCTTGCGTCCCATCAATCACCGTGCCGAGAAGAGATTGGAATTTGAGAGCAAACGCATTTGGAAGAGTACTTGCTATAGTCTGTTCTATACAGCCATACGGATATTGGATGAGTGTTTTTACTATTGAATCCGCGTTCAAAAGAAATGACGATGCAACTCGAAGGGTTACCTTTGATTTTTCGGGATGAACATTACCGGATTCTGGAAGTTGAAGCGTAAGCTCGGATCCCGTCATGTACCCGAAGATTCTATGGGTTGATTCGAGAAGTGGAATATCTGGGATGGCGAGATTCTTGGTAAGACTATCCAGAACGTTTGCCTGTTCCACAAGACTGATAGTATATGGTATGTTTCATTTCCATGAATCAGGAATAGAAAAAGTAAAATCAACTGATTTTGACTCATTGACAGCAAGAATAACCGCTTGCTCTTTTTTTATTACGCTCGAACCAGTTCCAAAAGAAAGAATAATTGATGCTTGCGTTATCTTCTTGGTAGAATTAAATGCGGAAGCCGTAATAGTCGTTGTATCTCCTGGATAGGCAATATATGGAATATGTGATTCTAGCGTATAGTCTCTTCGTACATTGATGGTTTTTTCTGCAACTCAGAAATGAGAAGCCTGCGTCTGTCCAATAAGTATGATTCGATAATCAGTGACATTGTCCGGTAGAACAAAACTCGCCTTGGCTCTACCAGCCGAATCGGTAACAATACTTGGATTATAGTATGCCGTATTCTTAAACAGAATTCTCGAAGCAATCTCCATTCATCAACCACCCTTATCCCCACTTCCTCCATTGGCTCACTTTCTTGAGAGAAAACGATTTCTCTCCATTCCTATAGAAGTAAGTGATGTTTTCATGGTAAAAGGAAACTTCTGGAAGAACTTTGGAATAATATCGAGATCAATATTTCCAAGAAGACGAATAAGGCTTTCATCAACTACCATTATGGCCATCTCTCACTGAAGTGGATTACCAAACTTATCTGTAAGAGCAAGATCAACGTTCACTTGTTCCCGATTAATATATTGATCTTTGTTGGTGGTAACTTGAATTTTTGCTTTTTTGTCCGTCATATCCGTAACAATCTCTCAATACCCCACCGCATATGATCGCATTCCATGTGATGAATTTCCTGGGAATGCCACAACACCAATATACACATTTGGCATAGAAGTGTCATCAACCGTATATTCACGAACCACCGAATTACCTTGTATGGGAGTATATTCATAATCAATCACTCATCAGCGTTCACGAGTGATATAGAGATATCCACCCGTAAATGGCGTCGTTATAAAAACTCTCGCCTTTTCCCCTATTCGATACACAGTCTTTTCTGGAATAACACGAAGTTGCGTATCTTTACTATCAAAATCCCCAGCAATATACAGAAGCGTATCAGAAACGCTTGATTCTGGTGGTTCTGTGATTCCTTCTGCTTTTGGACGAATCTTCACATGATACTCTCAAGCGGCAAGTCATCGAGTCTCAAGATTGATTCAAGAAGAAGCCAATACCCCACTAGAAACAACGATATCACGAGTTACAGGAATGGTCGTTTCTGATAATCGTAAATCATCCAATTTGACACTTTCATACATACGATGCACTAACTCATATGTATACCTTCCTTGCAAGCTTATATCCCATGTTCAATACTGAGGAGAAACAGATCCTACTATTTTCTCTCAAGACTTTACTATCTTCTTAACAGGAGAAAATACTACTGGATTATCAAAAGCAAATGACTTGTATGCTGAAGGCATCTTGGCAAGAAGGGTTCCTGGCGTAACAACCTGTTCCCCTGTCATAGGATCGGTAATAGTTACCTCCGCCGTATACATATAATCATTATAGTATGATGAGAAATCAACCGGAATACGGAAGAATCCTAGCCCCTCACTATCGATAGATCCAGTTCCTTCGGTATAAAACTCTGGAGAAGGTTCATAGTAACATCCCCAGAAGCAGTCCCTCCAATATGACTCAGGGAAATATTGTGACCGATATATCCGATACGAAAATGGAACTCCTCTCATTTCTACGCCATTGTAATAATGAGCCTTTACGAATCACTCCAGAGCAATGACGGATGTATACACATCACTATACCATGGATTCGCAGGATCAGCATTGACCTTTTTTCTGAGATTTGAAACCACATCAGCATCAATATCAGGACTTTTTAGAACCACATTGGCAGTAAATGTTGGATTTTTAAAAATCTCGACCTGAAACGACGTATATCCATTGGAGATATATTCGTATTGTTCTGTCTCGCTAAAAGGAGTAATATTTACGTTGTAGGCTCATAGCATTGATTCCTTATCAAGAATGAAGTCGAAAGAAATGGTACCAAAGTCATTTGGCTTCATTATCACCTTTTTTACCTCTACTCCCATCGGGTCATTTACTTGAACCACAAATGATATATCCTTTGGAATAGTAAGAACCGAATCATTTTTTCGTAGAATAGCATGTACATATACCTTTTCTCATGGGAGATACAGGCGTCTATCTGTATGAACATAGGCACTGTATACTGGTCGAGTTTCCCAAGAATAATCAGAATCCTTGAGTCAAAAATTCCAACCAGTAATTCCATCATTCCACGTACTAACAACGTATCAAAAATGACCATCTCAACCACTGGTAGCAAGAAATGAATGATATCCCCCCTCATACTCTTCTCAAAGATACTCATGAGAGAGACTATATGGGCTATTATACTCATCTTCTTTGAGTTTATCTTTTTTCGCTGATAGGAATCCCATGCCGTCTGTTATTCCAAGAGAAACTCCAGTGGAAAAAGAACTGCGAGAAATAGGAAGGTAGTTGACGGTATATTTCTGGGTTGTTTGATTCCATTCTTCAGTATATGTCTTGGTAACATTCTGAGCAAGGGTAACTGATTGATTTGAGAGAGGTTTTCCTGTATTTATATCAGTAACGAGGAAACTCATCTTACCACTTGCGTCCACTTTCATCGTAATATGGCTATCGATAACAGAGAAAACTCTTGGGGAAACAAATCTCTCAAATCCAGTGACATCTTCTGAATTACGAAAAGCGAGTATATATAATCCTGGTTGCAATGATCTTCCTTGAGAAAACTCACGAACATCAAACGAAGAAATCATAGTTCCTGATGCGATAACAACATCCTTCTTGAGACATGAAGAAGTCTCTGATGAGGAAAGAAGGTCGTACAAAGCCTGAGTATATTCTTTTTTTCACTCCGAAACAATCCTCTCAGCTCGAGCATATCACTCAAGAGATATCTGACACAACTTGAGAGTATAGGTATTTTTTGGGGTCTTAAGAGAGTAAAGTTTGGCTTGAATTGGTTCCCCAGACCTGAATATAGTACGACGACTCTCCAGTCATATAGAAAGAAATGGCTTCTGGACAGGAAGAAAATTCATATTTGTCGTAATCTTCCGACCATAAATATCAGGCACTTCTCGAATAGTGATATTGTATGACTGTCATTCTTGAAAATCTCCTATAATCGATACTCTATCAGGAGTAAATGAGATATTTGCTTCCGTAAGAGGAATAGCTGGGATAATTTCAAGTTGTTTCAAGAGAGCAATCTTTGCATCATTTCGATTCTTCATATACTCTGGACTATAGAGTGCTCCAGTATCAGTATAGATATCTGATGAGAATCGGAATTCAACGATACTCTTCATATCATACTCAGGAGAAAGCATATCAACGATACTTCCAGTTGCTGAAAAAGTCGATAAACTACGATCTACTACCGCCTGGAAATCCCCACCAACTCACGCTATGATACAAACACGTGGTAGATTGGTATCATAATCAAGTGTATACGTTGCAAGCTCAATCTGACCAGAGGTACTTCGGGAAATACGCTTTGTCTTGAGTCTGGAAAAATTGAGTGAATTCCACACATCAGCTATTTCACAATTGGTATCTGGATTAGTGTTTATGTACCAGTTAATATTGTCTGGATCAAGTCCTGGATATCCATACATACTCACATTGTAGGTCTTATCTCGAGGAAGACCTGATTCTACTATGCTCACGGATTTAGGAGATGATGAATCCTTCAAGATGATGTCCCGAGGAAACCGGAATTTTGTGGTGCGAAGAGAATTATACTTGTCAGCATCAAGAACAAGTTGGAACGATTTCTTTTCCCCATTTACATCAATTCGTACATACTCTCCACTTACCACCATGGTTCATTCCCCCGAAATAGTGGGGTCAAATGAAACTCCATTGAGTTTAAGCGATTTGGCAAGTGCACCAGAATCAACTGCCTGAGTATTATACTCTCAAAAAAGGAAGCTTGGCTTTGAAACAACGAATTGCATCATTGATCCTGTTTGTTTTTCTTGTCAGGAAAAAGGAAACGAGAGAGTTCCTGTCTCAAGGATATATGCATAATAACCGAGAGTAGTAACAACAAGTGTTGCTACAATCATCAGAAGCCACTGTGAAATCCTTTTCATAAAAGAAAAATCATGGATAAATTTCTATGGAATTATAGTGTTTTAAAAGAACTTTGCAATACAAAATATGGGATTTGCGAAATAAAAAAAGAGCGCTATAGTACGAGTATATGAATAAACAAATCCTCATACATTTTCCTTGGGAAATACTTATTGATTGGCACAAGAAGCATGAGAGAAAAACGCTTCCATGGAGACAATATACTGTTTTTCCTGAGGATATCCTCCTCTATCGTGTCTGGCTCTCAGAAATACTTCTCCAACAAACCCAAGCAAGCCGAGTCATCTCTTTTTTTGAAAGAATAGTAGAACGATATCCAACTATTCGCTCATTATCCGAAACCGATTATGAGACATTTTTTCCATACTATCAATGACTGTGATACTATTCACGAGCAAAAAATCTTCTCAAAACTGCACACATCATTTCTACGGAATTTCTATGAACTTTTCCGAATAATATTGATTTACTCAAGAAACTCCCATGAGTATGAGAATACACTGCAAACGCTATTCTTGCATTCTGATATGGAGAAACAACTCTCTCATGGGATACAAATCTAGAAAAGGTATTTGCCCGATACTATAATGGAACAAAAGAGACGAAACTAGGAAAAACCGAGAAAGAGGCTATCGAAAGAGACTTTCGGGAATTTATCGCGTGAAAGGATGATACACAAACTCTCGTTCGATCTATCAATAATGCCCTCATGGATTTCTCTGCCCTTATTGATCTAAAAAATCCTGAAATTATTCATTGGGAAGAATATATTTTTACGGAAAGTAAATTTTATAAAACACGATGAGCCCTTGAATCATCAGAAGAGAAACAAAAACACTCGTTTCCTATTCCAGATGCAACAATTATTGTCACTCTTCATGAAAATCACCGTATATACTACTCCGAAAAGAGAGAGAAATATACTCCTTTTGTTCTCGCTCCAAGCATGACACGAGATGTTCGTGGATATATCCAATCATATTTCAAGAAAAACTATAACCTCGAACTCTCAGTGCGTCCAGTGCATAAAAAATGGCTCTCCGATGATGGAAAGCCATATATTGCAGTAAATGCTCAAGTTCAAGTAGGTAAGATACTATTCGAAAAATGGGACAAAAAGAGTATATAAACAGGTCCTCCTAAGGAAACACGGAAAAATGCCAGAAATGCGCAAAAACGAGAAGTTCGAGGACGCCCCTTACTTCATTAGAAGTACCCTTGGGGTGAGAAAAATTTTTTCGAAAGAAGCTTATTCATAGGTAAGTGACTGAGAAGAAATCTTGATAACAAAGAGATTCGAAAGTTTTTCCGACTTTCCCTAATTACATCCCGACTTTCTCTGGAACCCCATCAACTCATACAAAGAACGCATCAAACTCATCCTGAAGCATCTCTTCTTTCGCGAGAAGTTCATGTGCAATTTTCTCATGAAGATCTTTGTGGGTAGTAATAATTGTTCGAGCAAGTGTATACGCATCTTGAAGGAGTTTGCGTACCTTGTCATCAATAATCTTACGAGTCTCATCAGAGATAGCCTTTTCTTGGGCTTGCCCTCCAAGAAAATTCCCTTCAAGAGAGTCAGGAGCATAGTTTTCTGCTCAAAGATCTTTGTCGAAGCCAAATCGCATAATCATTGCTCGCGCTATTTCCGTTGCTCGCTCAATATCAGAACTCGCTCCAGTAGTAACATACTCCGAACCAAAGAATACTTCTTCCGCAACACGACCACCGTAGAGAGTCGCAAGCTCATCAAGGTACTTTGCTTTTGATGTGTACGTTCTATCCTTTTCTGGAAGAAACCAAGTCACCCCTCATGCACCACCTCTTGGGAGTATAGAGATTTTGTGAACTGGATCAGTATGAGCCAACATCTTTCCGACGAGAGCATGACCGATTTCATGGAGAGCCGTAAGGCGTTTCTCATACTCTGTCATTCGAAGAGACTTTTTCTCATTTCCCATCACCACCTTCTCAATAGATTTTTGAATCATCTCTTGAGTGATGGATTTTTGATTCTTTTTACCAGCAAGAATGGCAGCCTCGTTGAGGAGATTGCCTAGCTCTGCTCCAGAAAAACCAACCGTAATTGAGGCAACCTTATCAAGGTTAACATCGGCATCAAGAGGTTTTCCTTTCATATGAACTTCGAGAATCTTCTTCCTATCCTCGAGAGTTGGCATATTGATAGTCACCTTGCGATCAAAACGGCCTGGGCGAAGGAGTGCCTTATCCAGAACATCTGCTCGATTGGTCGCAGCAAGCACAATCACATTGGTATCATTATCAAACCCGTCCATTTCTGTCAGAATCTGATTGAGTGTCTGCTCACGTTCATCATGTCCTCCTCCAATTCCTGGTGAACGACGTTTTCCTATGGCGTCAATTTCATCAATAAAAATAATGGAGGGTGCCTTTTCTCGAGCTTCCTTGAAAAGATCTCGAACACGGGCCGCTCCCACACCAACAAACATCTCAACAAATTCAGATCCAGAAATAGAGAAAAATGGAACATTGGATTCTCCTGCGACAGCGCGTGCAAGAAGGGTCTTCCCAGTACCTGGAGGCCCTTGGAGAAGGATTCCACGAGGAATTTTTGCTCCCAGATCCTTATACTTCTTTGGATTCTTGAGGAAGTCAACCACCTCTTCAAGATCTGATTTCTCCTCCTCTGCACCAGCCACCTGAGCAAAAGTAATCTTTTCATCAGTCTCAGGGTCGTAGACTCGTGCCCGAGAACGAATAAAAGCCATCGGTCCACCCATGCCACCACCTCCCATACGAGACATGAGGAAAAAGAGCAAAACAATGAACAATACGGTTCAGAGAAGACTCGGAACAATATTCCAGAAAGCGCGAGAAAAATCAGTATTGCTAATAATTACTTTTGTTGGGTTATTGACATCTGAAAGTCAGATGTCGGTAATCTTGAGATTATCAGGAAGCGTTGTTCGGTCAATCTCACGAGAAATCACTTCTTTTGCATTCACAACATTGGTTGTTTTTGGTTTTTTTGCCTCAATTTTATTTCCTTTCACGACTATCTCCTCATAGGATCATGACTGGTACCGAGATTGAATCTCATTGAGTCCAATAGTATCATTGTAGGTAATCTTCTCACTCGTGTGCCCAGTCCAAGTTGAATACAAAGCCCAAGAAAAAACAAGGAAAAAGAGAGGAATAAGGAATGTTTTTGGAGTAATCTCAATAATTTTTACATTTGCATCCTTTGGGAGTCCCGGAATATTTGGAATCTTTTTTTGAGGTTTATCGTTATTATTTGGTTTTTTTGCCATCTGGAAATAGGGTTACAATGTCAGAAGAGTATACAAAAACTCTCCTGAAAATCAAAAAGGAAAAGAGAAAAAATATGGACACTACGGATTATATGGTGTATGGGAAACTATTTTCACAATAGACCACGATGTATTGGCTTTCTGAAGGGAAGAAAACACTCCCTCAAAATGAAGTCCTCAATAGACAATAACGATGGGTGTATCTGGGTGTTTCTGGATGTATTCAACGATTCACTGATTTCTCCTTTCCAATATTGCCTCAAATAACTTTGGATGAGAATCAAAAGAGAGTACATCTTCAATACTTCCTACCTGCTTGAGAGTAAAATTCATAATCGCCTTGGCCACATACCCGATAAATGCCTTTTCTTGGGGAGAAATCATCGTAATTCATCGAAGTTCTGATTCAATATCAACTGGAATCTGAGATTGTCATGAAACGTTGGAAATTCATCCTGTTCACATAATGTCCACAATATCATCGATGGAGAGATCCACCGAAACAATAGCTCCACTTGCAACTCGCGCAAAGAGTGTTTCATTGCTCTGTGATACTAATCCAATAAATGAAGCCACCGTATCATACAGAGTAGGTGTAAACTCAAAGCCAAGAGATTCGGAGAATTTCTTCTCATTTTCCTTTGTCCCAGAACGCACGCCCTCCATAAGAAAGGTAAACCCACTGGCTGAGAGCGAATAGATTGTTTCTTCTTTTTGCTTATAGAACTCTTCTGTAGCAATATGTGACATCTGAAGGAAGATAACTTCCTGCTTTCCGTTGGAGATAGTTATGTCTGAGAGTTTTCCAGGAAAAAGATTATGATAGGCAATAAATGCAAGAAATATTGACTGGAATATACCAATTATCGCCATAGCTGATATTGTAATTATTCCCACCCTTCTACGGAAAGACAAAAAATCCTCTCTCCGAAAAACCAATCGAATAGAAACTATCACTGAAGCAATAAGTATGATTTGTATGATAAAACTTACTAGACTAATTATACCGAAATATCACTCAAATACTACTGACACGAGTAGGAAAAATCCAAGAAAAATATTTTTGAAACTCATAGTATGTGATAATTATTCCCCATCACCAAAATAATCCTCCCGCGCTCCTCATTTTTCTTTTGATTTGAACATACTCTTTCGACTCTTGAGTTCGATATCTATCGGGGTCCCTTCGAAACCAAAGAATTCACGAATCTTATTCTCAATATAACGAACGTATGAAAAGTGAAAATGGTCAGCATTATTTACCGAAATAACAAAACGAGGAGGATTTACATCAACCTGTGAACCGTAATACACTTTTGGTTTATGTGATTTTCTATTCCCAGTTGGTGCATGTTCATAGGTGATTTGTTCCAGAAATTTATTAAAAATAGCTGTTTTCACTCGCTTCTGACGCTCTTCACGAATCTTGATGGCATGCTCGAGAACAAGATCAATTCGACGATTTTCAATCGCAGAGGTAAAAACCACTGGAGCATAGGAAAGGAAGTCAAACTTCTTGGAAAGATAATGCATATATCGATCGAGAATCGTTGCAGTATTTACTCCTGGTTTTGCTAGAACTTTATCCCACTTATTCAGAACGATAACAATTCCTTTTTTTGCCTTGATAGCCTCACCAACGATGTGCTCATCCTGATGAGTTACACCATCAAAAGAATCAATCACTACCGCAACCACGTCGGATCGTTCAATCGACCTCTCAGCCCTGAGAACACTCCATTGTTCAATATTTCCTGAACCGATTTTTCCAGCCCTACGAATACCCGCAGTATCAATCAGACATATTTCTTCATCCTGAAAGGAAATAATCGTATCAATAGCGTCTCGAGTGGTTCCTGGAAAATCTTTTACAATCGATCGAGTCTCTCCTGATATGGCATTAACCAGAGAAGATTTTCCAACATTTGGACGACCAATAATAGCAAGCTTGAGTAATCCGTCATCATTTGCCATGTTTGGTTGATATGTAAACCCTTGGGATTTGAGCTCTGTAGCCACCTTTGTTGTGAGATCAGCAAAGCCACGATTCTGAATGGCAGAAACTGGAACCACCTCACCAATACCAAGCTCAAGAAGATTAAAGGCTTCGAGTGCGCGTTTGGCATTATCAACCTTGTTTGCGACAACAATTACGGGTTTTTTGGAACGTCGGAGTTTTTTTACAATAAATTCGTCAAATTCTGTAATCTTATCATACTCGAGTACCAATAAGATAAGATCTGAACTTGCTATAGCATCATCAGCCCGAGCACGAACATCAACGAGTAGTGTTTCATTATCAGCATTTACAATACCTCCACTATCCGCAAGAATATAGGAAATAGCATTTTGCTCATCATCAATATGATATTCAATAATATCACGCGTTGTATTCTCAACATCTGAGACAATGGCAATCCTATGTCCAGAGAGGGCATTGAATATGCTCGATTTTCAGACATTTGGACGACCAATAATGGTTACACGAGGAAGCATCTGGAAAAAAGTTAAGAAACATCTCTCGCAATTTTCTGCAAGTGGCGTGATTATAGAAATAATATGAAAAAAGCAAATTTTACTTAATAGTATAGAAGAAGTCAAACGTATACCATACCTCGGAAACTTTTACTCCATCTTTTTTTACTTCGATAAGCATATAGCCATCCTTCTGATTGTATCCGAGAGAAACTCCCGTCATAAGCGTATAGATATTTCCATCAGGAGCAATAGCAATGACAGGGGAATTATTCGAGTCAACAATATAGCCACCACCTGGAATTTCTGGATCTGACAATGATGCAGGGGTAAATACATATCAAGATATTGTCGTAACTTGAATACTTCCAGTAGAATTTATCCCCGTTCATGTGCGTTCCAGAACTTTTGCTCCAGATGGAAGAATAACTGATTGGGAATAGAGAACTCAGGAAGAGCTTACCAATTTGATGCTCATTGGATTTGTCTGATTTGCTGGAGAAATCGAGATATTCATTCCTGAAGGGAGCGGCATCTGGAAAACTCATCTTTCAGAAATATTCAGGCTACTTCCTCACAAATTGAGCACCGTCCCACCAGTCTGAGTAAAATATGATCCCCCTCGAAATAACCCCTCATTTCCTGTGATAAGACTCGTCTTGGTTATTCGGGTGATAGGAGTTCCTGAACGAACGCGGAATACATCAACTGGCTCTGAAGCAATTGGTTCATCTATTTTTCAGAGAATCCAACCACTCTGGGTCGAAGTCGATATCTGAGGAACTGGAGCATAAATCTCAATATCGATGGTTGATTCTGTAATATTATTGAATTCGTCGATGACTTGTATTTGTGCCGTACGATTGCCTACGACATCAAATAATCAAACAACGAGAGTTCATGAAGAAATCATCACATCATTTCCACCATTTGATGAGAAGTCATCATTCATAACTCCATTTCAATCAGCATCAGTGGTAATATCTGGATCTACGAGAACTGTGTAATTACTTCGTTCTGTGATATAATCACTCAATTTCATGGTCTTTACAGAGTACACTGGAATTCTCATGCTATCGGGAAAATCAACCACTGGAGCACTTCGATCACTTGATGCTTGCGGAGCTAGAAGAATTGGTCAGGCTGAAACACCCTTTGGATAATCAAGACTTCTTATACGAGCAGAATAAAAAGAGTTCTTATAATCAATAGAAAAGCTATATGAGGTATCTTGTTTTCCGAGATAGATAAGCATATAGTTAGCCCCTGGTGCAACGGAAGTAGGCGGTGTAGTTGAAGTATGTCAGATTTCAAAACCGCCACGAAGAGAGGTAATCTTCATTCCTGGAAGAATCGGCATTCCAATCATATCATTTGAATAGGTATACGTTTCTTCAGCAAATGGGGCAGTAATCGTATAGAGCTTTCCTGACTGAAGGGTAATCGAAACAAGTTCAGAAAATGTATAGCCTGTATATGGATCAAGTACTACAAATGCATCAGCACTCGTCCCTGTGTGATAGAGAATCTTTGTTTTTTCCTTTCCGGTATAGAGAATTTTTCCTGGAGAAAGCGTAAATTGGGTTGATCAAGTCAGAATAGCAATGCCCGGACCAACCATCATAAATGAACTAACATCGCGTACTCGTGAGAGATATTTTGAAACTGGGGTAAACTGGATAATTTGATTGGTATCTGACGGTGACTTCATCGTAGAAACTTCCAAATCAATAATACTTTTTGGTGTCAGAGCATCTGAGTATGTTTTTGTATCAACATTATCCCACTCCAGGTACCGGTCAAAGAATTCCATACGCCACCTCTTCTCATCCGATGAAGATGGAGTGAATTCTACAGAGAGACTTCCTGGAGTGTTAATGTTTTCATGGAAGAAATCTGGTGCTGTTGGAAGTTCATCAGCAGTTCCTATGGTATCAACTTGAATTGAGAAATCTTGGATCTTGTTTGGCTGGTTAGTATGAGTATATTTTACATACACAATGCCATCTACAAGATATATGTAATCATTATCGCCATCTTTATCAATATCTACAACATTCACCTTCTCCTTTCCAGTAAGTTCATCTATATAATCAAACAATCGTGTCTGAGTTCCAGATGGAGTCAATACATAAATTCCCTTAAATGAAGGAGCATATCCAGGAGCGATATTTGTATTCCCCTGAGATACGATATTTGAATTAGCAGCAAGGCGAGTAATTTTTGACTGAAGATTCGTAACGGTATCTCCCATATGGAATGAATCATCTCATTCTGATGAGTCCTCAGTGATGCTCTGGGTATCTTCATAGGTTCTCTTGTATTGTTCCAAGATACCATCTGATCGACGAGACAACGAATCTGAAACCATTCGTGACGGATTCGATATTCATGATAGGAGTTTCTTGTTGTCTTGAAGAGCATCTACTATATTCTGAAGCTCCGCTGTTTCATCATATTCTGCCTGAATATATTTTCGAATCAAATCAAATCGTGCATCATTGTATGCAACAAGCTCGTTGGTTATTCATTCTTGATGTTCTCGGGCAGAATGAAGCATATTCTGAAGTTCCAGTACCATATGTGCTGGAAGTCCACTCTTCTTCATTTCAGAGATAAGTATGGTTTTTGCATCTTCAATATCCAGAGACTCAGAGTTCTCAGTGATAAAATGCTCTACTTCACTCTTCAAATACGCCATCATTACATCTTCCACTGTATTGGTTTGTGGTTTTATATTTATCTTCTGGGATTGAATGTTAACATCGCTTCATATATTATTTGGAAGTCATCGTGATAAGTCCGTGGTAAAACTATTGATTGGTTTTACTGCGGAACGCGCAAACTCTGAAATAAAATCCGATCGAATCTTAAAATTCACATGACTACTGACTCTAATTTCCTTAATTGTCTGAATTGAAATATTTGGAAAGAGAACATTTAAGAAATCAATAGATAGTTTTCCCTGACGTTCGGTTCTATCGGCGATAACCGATCATACCTGATCTTCTGATATAAGGTGAGTACTATTATACCAACAGTACATCTTGGATATAAGCTTAAATATTTTAATCACTCCACTGAGGGATGACATTATTTTAGGCAGTTTTGGAGGAGGTGGGAGGTTTGGGAGAGAGAGTTTTGGAAAGCTTGGAAGACTTGGGAGGTCAGGAAGTGTTGGTATTGGAGGGAGAACTGGGAGGCTCGGAAGAGATAGTCCTGCAGAAAAATTTGGCAAAGAAAGACTTGGCAAATTTGGGAGCTGAATTGGAGTGAGTTTAAACTGAAATTCTGGAACACTAATATGAAGCCCAAGCTGAACATCAGAAAGATCAAGAACAATATTTGGCCATCGAGGAAATTTTATAACTGGAATTGATGGAATAACCGCAGAAATCAACTTAAATTTCCAATAGGTAAGATCATGCCTTTGATTACGACATACTCCACATTGAGCGCTCGTATCATAGAATATATCAAGAATCGGTTGCCAAGAATCGGCAATTGCCTTAATAAGAACATAGAGCTCTACCCATTTTCGGAATCGAATCCCATTATCCTTGAGCCATCAGCCTGCGAGTTGTGCTATTGTATTCACATTACAGAGAATCTGTGACATGTATCGTTGTTTCCAGGTTACATATTTCTGGAGCTTATTTGGAAATTCCTTATATTCTCTGATACGCTTAAGATTCTGATTAATACTACTCACAAGCCCAGAGGAATTGAGTGATGCTTTGGCATTGGCACACTCCGTGACTGTTTTATTTACACAAAGATTCCCAAGAGCACGATTGACCTCTTTCTCATATCACTCAAGAGCACGAGCATATTTATCCAGCTCTGATGGAAGAATCCATGGTACATTGATAGGAATTTTCTGGGATTTAATAGTAATAAATGGAAGCTTTCCGATGAACTTGTACGCTGCCTTCATCGTACTGAGTCAACCAGCAACCGTATTGATTGTTGAAGCATTGTTGGCAACGAAGTCTTGTTGAATAGAACCAAAAGATTTCCCAAAGGATGAATTTGCCCTTCCTAGGTTGTTTGAGAGACTTGCTGCAGCATTGCTACTATTATAAGCATTTCCCATCTGATTTTTTAAGTCTTGATATCACTGAGTAAGTGATGAGCTACTAAAACGAGAAAGAAAGTTCTGAAATGATCCATCAAATTGAGCATTTTGACCAAGAGTCTTAGGGGCATATAGAGTTAAATGAGGAACGGTAAAGAGCGCCTTTACAATCTCATCCCCCTGCCTCTGGACCCAATCCATAACAAAGTCAGGGAATCCAGCAATTCGCTTATTTTTTACCTTTACAATATTTCCAAGATTTAATGGCTTGGAAGAATCTAATCCTATTTCAACCGAAGTACCCTTGGTTCATCAGCCTCAAATACGTAATAGCGGACCTCAAAGATTTCTCGTATTACCTGGATTGGATTGCATTCGAGAAGAGATGCTATTGAGACGTGTCATGTCAGGATTCTTGAGATATGCAATAACATCATCGGTCCAACTCTTTTCTTCGGCAGTAAGGATATTTCTTGTATTTGCCTCTAGGGAACAACTTTCAGCATTCCAAGCTTGTGTTATAGACCCAAGTCATGAAACTCCCCGAACATCTCCATCCTCTTTTGACCCATCTCATTTACAAAAAGGCATACTATCAGTTACCACGATACAATTCCCTCCTTGGATAAGTGGGGAATACCCGAGTCATGGAGATTTTCCAACCTTGGACGCTGGCGCACCGAAACACATCGCTGCACCCATACCAAGTGTAAGCGTTGGTGTCACAAAGATTCTTAGAAAATTTGCCTTTGCATCAACTCACAACATTCATCATGCGCCTTTTGAGAACATACTAACACCACATGCCTTTGGGTTATTTGCTCCACCAACAAGAGCAAAACTATCTGCCCGAAGAACACTTACTGGCCATACTGCAGGAATACCAATAGTACATGGAGAATTTCCACAGGTAATTGTCAGAGGAATACACGTTAGCGCACTCATTATTGGGATTCACTCATCCACTTTTAGTCCATCTCATCATGGAAAACCAAGTATTGGAGGATCATTCCCTGGAGCGAGTGGGGCCCAGTTGAGTGGAAAACTCATACAACTTCATCATCCAAACCCACATTGAAGTCATGACATAATACTATCTCCCAGAGCAACGATATCTTCAACCGCTGATGAATTAAACCCGAGGGTGAACTTATTGCTCGATGTATCCATAGTAGCATTCAGGAGTGGCTTTGTACTTTCTCCTGCTTGCTTTTTTGTTATTGAATTGAGCATTTTCTGCCTAGCATCCAACGAAAGAGCTGAACCATCAGGAACTCCATCACCATTAGAATCATTCATATCCATACTATCTGGGATACCGTTTTTATCCGCATCTATAAACTGTGAGGCAAGATGACTTGGCAACTGGGCTTGAGCAAATGTTCGAGTTCATTTCACATAGTCACGTGAAACTTGACCAGACCTCCAAAGAAGCATATCAGCACCACAAGTAGTAGAAGTCTTGAAACCAGCATCACCATATGTATCAGTCCCGGTTTCACCTTGCTCAAAATCACCCACTAACATTTCACCATAGCTTGCTGGCAAGGCAGTAAGTTGATACTTAATATAGAGGGTCTTTCCTGGTGGGATATCTACTCAGACAAAATATGCATCATAATCTGTGCTTTCAAGAGGATGAAAATCTCGGGTAATTACTTGGCCATCCAGAACGAGTTGATATTTTTTTGTTTTCTCAGCCGAGAAGATTGCCGGAATGGTATCAATATAGCTTACATTTTTTGCCGTGGCTGTTCCTGTGTTTCGAAGTGCAATCGCAACCTCGATTTTGTCCCCAGCGTGGACCGTACTATTTGAAATATTTTGAAAAGTTTTGCTCACCTCAATGCCATATGCTGATGCATACTGACTTTGAATATACGTATCCACTGTGCTCGAAATCTCTGAAGCACTACCAAGAGAATCAACCTCTTCTGACGAAATGACCCGAGGAAATTGATAATAGATATTCCCCTGGAGCTTTGCGGCATCTACATCCGTATCTGTAGTCGGAGAAACACCAAGACTTCCTGGAGGAAACTGAGGAATTGAATCGGTTTTTATGGCTCAACCAAGTGGACTTGAAGCAGAATCAAGAGTGATTCATAAGTTTGCATCGAGTATCTTTTTATCAAAAA
>JAYRRZ010000038.1:0-3303 GCA_041909865.1 Candidatus Altimarinota bacterium
CAATCCAATATTCTGAGATGTCAATTGGGTACGATCGGGAGCAAATATATCCTATACACCAGGGAGAGTTGGAATCGGTACTGCATCTCCATCACAAGCACTTGATGTCGCGGGTAATGCTCGTGTATCAGGAAATGTCGGAATCGGTACTGCAGCTCCCGCATATACGCTCGATGTCAATGGTAATGTCATCAACAATGGATGGTATCGATCTCGAGGAGATACCGGTATATATAATGAAACCTATGGATGAGGTATCTATATGATAGATTCTACATGGGTACGAACCTATAATGCAAAAAGTTTCTGGACCAACAACTTCCTCGGAAGCAATGCTGGACTCACAGTATGATATGGTTGAACTAGTTCTCCAGCAGGATGAGCTATCATTGCAGGAAATGTCGGTATTGGTACTAGCTCTCCAGCAACTACACTCCAAGTCAATGGAAATATCCAAGCAGCAGGTTCTCCTGTTCCTTCGAATTGGTACAATATCCAAGCAGGTTCTATTGGAGCTTCTACTGTCTATGGATACAACAGTATCTGTACAGGAAATAGTAGTGGTGTCTGTAATGGAGCATGATGAGTTGTCCTCTCTCCTGGATGATCTATTGGTATAGGATGACCAACAGAGTCTACTGGTTGGTGACTCTCTGTCCACAAAGACAGTTGGGCAATGGTAACACGTCGTGCAGATGGATGAGACAATGCTGAACCACAGAATCCAAGATGATCTATCTATGCGAATGATATGTATTTCCGATCTTCTGGAAATTGGGCAAGTAACTTGGCATCAAAATCGTATGTAGATTCAAAAGTAAGTACAGCTGGGACGGCGCCATGCCCAGGAGGAGCACCAGGCCATTGGAGTCCAATGTCCCACGGTGAAATGTCAGTACAAGAGGGATATTATTGATATGGTTATAAGACTACATTATATTTGTGCATCAACGGTTCAATCTCGTCTATTAGTTTTGACTATCAAGAACCTGCTGGTACGTGTTTCACAAAAGGTACTCAAGTCCTCATGGCATCAGGTGAGTACAAATCCATCGAAGATATCAAGACGGGAGAAAAGGTTACAGGTATGAATGGCTCTATCAATACCGTCCGTGGTCTCTGGCGTCCAAAACTCGGTGATCGTACACTCTATCGTGTGAACGATGCATTCAGTACAACAGGTGACCATATGATTCTCGCAAAAAATGACAAGAAAGAACTCTCATGGGGAAGCATTGAACCTGCACTCAACAGTGAACGCCGTTATATGAAGCCAGCTATTGTACACGATTCCAATGGTGGCAAAATGTTAATCAGTAACTCAAATATTGATCCGAATACAATCATCAAGTTGGACAAGGGAGCATCACTTGTTGATTATCAAGGAAATACAATCAAGCTGAATACGCCTGAAAAGGTTACAGGAACATCTCCTGATACACAGTTGTACACACTGTATACTGACAACACTGAATCATTTGTTGTAAATGGTGGATACGTTGTTGATGGTATGCCACAACGAGCACTCCCAAAATCATCAAATAAATAATATATTTCTCGAATTCTCTACTCTGTCCTATTGATTCTTTTTTAGGTCACCCTATCCTTTCTTATACCAAAACCGACATTCTTCACTTCCATTGAGGAGCTTCTTATTCGCGAGTCACTTGGTATGTTTGAATTCATAGGAAGTGATATATCCTCCACCATTTTTCTCTATCGTGTTCGTGAGTTTCTGATATATTCTCTCGAGTTCGGTATTCTGGAGACGATTCCCATACGGAGGATTGGTAACGATAGTTGCGGCGGGCTCAGAGTGGCTCGTTGCGAGGAAATCAGAAACGGAAAAAGTAATATCTTCTCGTACTCCAGCTCGTTCCGCATTTCTCTCAGCTATTGCTACCATAGAAGCATCCATATCAGAACCAACTATCTGATATTTTCCACTTGGGTAGATTCTTTTCTCTGCTTCGTCTCGTACTTCTTGGAGGAGAGTACGCTTGTAGTTCGGGAGTTCCTCGATACGGAAGTGTCGATAAAGACCGGGAGCAATATTACGAGCTATCATGGCGGCTTCGATGGCAAGTGTACCAGAGCCACAGAATGGGTCAAGCAGGGGAGTAGAATACTTCCATCCAGAGAAAGCAATGAGTGCCGCGGCGAGATTTTCTTTTATCGGGGCATCTCATGACTCGGTACGATATCCGCGCTTGTGAAGGGGATTCCCGGTGATGTCGAGGAGTACATGACAGATATTGTCGATGAGGAGTATGAGGATGTGGACCTCAGTACCGCTCGTATTATCTGGAGTATAGAGCGTTGAGTAGATGGCTTTCTGTCCTACGGATTGGATTTTTGGCACACTTGCAAGCTCAGATTTTGTACTTGATGCTTCGATAACGATGTGTTCCTTTCCAGTGAGATATTGTTCCCACCCGATGCTCGAGAGGAGAGTGTATAGGCTGTCAAAATCCTGAATCGATGCCTCTCGAATAGAGAGGTATACTCTATTGGCGAATCGACTCCAGATGAGAAGTTCATACATATTTTTCTCAGTTCCTTGGCATTTGACGAGACGATCTTGACCACAGATATTCTCGAGACCCTGCTTCTCACATTCCCTTTTTACGAGAGACTCAAGGCCGGACTGGCACGTGAGAACAAAAGAAAAACCTGAATTCTGAGCTGTGGAGTCTCGTGTTCTAGTAGTTTCTATTGTTCCAATCGTTGGTGTTTTTTTCACGAGTTTTATGATTTTTGGCATGCGAATAGTGTATGGAAAAAGATGAAAAAATAAAGAAAATCCCTCAATCCAAAAAACCCCTCTTCTGAGTGAGCGTGGGATTATTTCTGAGCGTAATATACCATCAACAACTATCTTGACAGCATCTTCCATACGTCTCATGATCATTCTCCTGAGTGTATTATGAAATCCGAGAAAAGCAATCCCTATAACAAAACTTCAATTATTTGACAGAAATCCTTTATATATGATACACTGTTTCCAATATCTAGTAATTTCTCTCTATGTTCTCTTCACGTATTAGGTACTCCCTCTATGGAGTCATCCTCACTGCTTCTCTCGGTTCTCTTGCAGTACAAGCTGCTGGTACTGATGGAATATTCGGTGACTACTTCCAGAATATGATACGAGATGCTGCTTCTTGTGGTACTAACACCGTTATCACTGGTTTTGATACCACGGCTGGTTCCACTTTTGGAACACAAGAATGTACTCCATTTAATACTCTCGTAAAAACCGTCCTCAAAACATTCTGATCAGCTCCTGCATGACAGGCAGTG
>JAYRRZ010000039.1:0-1300 GCA_041909865.1 Candidatus Altimarinota bacterium
TCAGAACTTTAAAAGCTCAACTTACTAAGGCGCTAAGTATACATTGGGTAAACCCCCGGCTCTGCCGGGGTGACAGTAGCCGTTTGACAGTTCCGGGAGTCCCTCAGGAGACTCCCCGCCGTGAGCCGCCAAAGCACACCACCCGCCACCAACCGTTGATATCGAGCGCAATATTGCTGGTATGAAGCCAAATTGCGGTTATACTTAGCGCCTTAGTAAGTTGAGCTTTTAAAGTTCTGAAAAAGATTATATTATTTTTTTATGTTCAAAAAGATGGCGAGATCGGGTAAATCAATATGATTCGTATCAATTTTACTGATGTTGATATCCAAACATTACGCTATGAACGCTATCATCATCCGCATCCTCGTGTTCAACAAAAAGCTGAAGCACTTTTAATGAAGAGTGGTGGCTTTAAACATCAAGATATTTGTAAGTTTATGGGTATATCGCTCAATACTTTTCGAGAGTATCTTAGAGAATATCAAGAGGGTGGTATTGAAAGAATAAAAGAAGTCCGGTTTCATAAACCCAAAAGTCAGCTTAATAATCATATAGATACTTTAGAAAATTACTTCCGCGAGCATCCCGTTGCCAGCATCAAGGAGGCTATGAATAAAATCGAAGAACTGACGGGAATTCACCGAAGTGAAAACCGAGTTCGTGAATTTCTCAAACGGATGGGTATCAAACGACGTAAGGTGGGGATGATCCCTGCGAAGGCCGATCCAGAGCAGCAAGAAGACTTTGTCAAGCAGCAATTAAACCCGAAGCTTGAAGAAGCCAAAAAAGGTCAACGAACCGTCTTATTTGTCGATGCTGCTCATTTTGTTCTGTGTCCTTTTCTAGGATTTCTCTGGGCATTTTCCCGAATTTTCATCAGAGCTCCGGCGGGGAGAAACCGTTTTAATGTCTTGGGCGCCTTAAATGCAATCACCCACGAACTGACCTTGGTTTTTAACGATACTTATATCAATGCACAAAGTGTTTGTGACCTTTTAAGAAAAATCGCTGATCTCTATGTTGGTCTACCGATTACCATCATTCTCGACAATGCCCGTTATCAAAAATGCAAATTAGTTCAAGAACTTGCGCTATCACTTAATATTGAACTGCTTTACCTTCCCCCGTATTCTCCAAACCTTAATCTTATCGAGCGCGTCTGGAAATTTGTTAAGAAGAAATGCTTGTGGTCAAAATACTATTCTAATTTTAAAGACTTTAAAGAAGCGATTATGGATTGCTTGAATCAAACACATACCACTTATAAGAATGAGCTGAAGTCTTTACTCAACCTGAA
>JAYRRZ010000040.1:0-80400 GCA_041909865.1 Candidatus Altimarinota bacterium
CCGATCAGGATGATATTGCATCGCGAGTTTTTTATAGGCCTTTTTTATTTCCGCTTCACTTGCTGTCTTTTGAACTCAGAGAGTTGAATAGTAGTCTTTTTTTGTCATATGTATAAGAGTAAAGGTACAGAGATATTTTATCAAAAAAATAGCACCTGTCAAAGAAAGGTGCTATTGTAATTACTAATCTCACAAGTATGGGTTTTTTTATAAAAATTCCAATTCCCACTTCTTTTTGTTTGGGAAAACGAAGATCATCACCTGTTCATCATCAATGAGCTTTGAATATCCAGTCACAGATAGCTACCACACATGATACCATGCTATCAACCGCTTCAGGATTTAACAGTGAATGAAGGGCACAATATGCTTCATATGATCATTCTCTTGCAGATTTAATATTTGTCAGAATTCACCCCATTTTTTCGGGATCACCCTCAATAACTTGAAGCAACTTGCGCTTGGCTTCTTCTGTAAGAACTCATACATTGTCGGAGGATGAGTAATTGAGGATTTTATCCCCAGATTGAGCTTTATCGGCTCCGGGGTCACCTAAAGCAATCATAAGAGTGATTATTAATGATGGCTACATTATTGAGCTAGAACTGTATAGTCAAAATTTTTGCTCTTTTTACCCTTTTTCATACAATTCTTGTTGTGAAAAAAGCTACTCCAGAGCATCTTGTGGATATTCTTTCCCATCTTCCATCGAGTCCTGGGGTATATCAGATGAAAAATGATAAAAATGAGGTAATCTATGTTGGAAAAGCGAAGAATCTCAAAAATCGGGTGAATTCGTATTTTCTCCGTACTGATGAGCTTTCGGTTGCAAAGAAGCAAATGGTGGCAAAAATTAGCACTATTGAGTGGATTTCATGTGATACTGAAGTTGAAGCGCTTGTTCTTGAAACAAACCTCATCAAGCATCTTTCTCCAAAATACAATATCCTCATGAAAGATGATAAGGATCTTGCGTATATCAAGATTACAAAATCACCAGTTCCTGAGCTCATCAAGACTCGACAACCTCTCAATGATGGAGCGGAATATTTCTGACCATTTCCTGCTTGAGTTGAGGCATCAGTTCGGGATCTGAGAAAAATTTTTCGTATACGAAATTGCCGTATCCGTTTCGATATGGTGGAGTGAAAAGTAAAAATAACTGATAAGGCAGGGAAGACGATTCCATGTATGGATTATTATATTGGAATATGTCCAGGTCCCTGTATTCTTGAGGAGAAAAATATTTCTATCCACAAAGACCAACTTCAGCTTGCAAGGAGTTTCTTATCGTGATCAAGAAAGGGAATTCTTGAGCAATTAGAAGTTCAGATGAAACAAAAGGCACAGAGGCTTGAGTTCGAAGATGCGCAGAAACTGCGTGATACGATTTCTTCGTTACGGGCACTCTCTGAAAAACAATCAGTAAGAGATATTGTTACTGGAGATTTTGATGTATTTTGAAAGTATGAAAAGTATGATAGAACATACATAGGAATTATGCAGATTCGGTGAGGACAGATTATTGCACTTATGAGATACCATCTTGAATCCAATGAAGATATAGGCGATGCGATTGCGAGACTTTTTGTTGATACGTACTCTACACAGCAAGACCTACCAGAGACACTCTTGTTCGATGAACATATCCAGGATGAGTCATTTTTTGATTTTCTTTCAGAAAAAAAAATATCTATTGAGATTCCAAAAATTTGACCAAAAAAGAGTGTTCTTGATTTTCTCCACAAACAACTGATGGAATACGCTTACAGAACTGAGTCCAAAATGCTGGAAACAAAAACTTTCTCGAGAGCTCATATGAAAAGTATCTTACAGCAGTTGGGCTATCTATTCCCAGAGAAGTGACCAATCATATTTGAGTGTTATGATATCTCTCATACTGACGGACATTTTACTTATGCATCTCGTGTGGTTATCGAGGACGGGAAACCCAATCAAAAAAAATACAAGAAATATAAAATTAAAACGCTTCTTGATGGTGAAATTGATGACTTTGCTTCACATCGAGAAGTCATGAAGCGACGTATGATGGAAGTCGCTGAACTGAATAATCTTCCTCATCTCATCATAATCGATGGGGGAAAGGGGCAGCTCTCGAGTGCGATGAGTGGATTTCAAGAAGGCATAGTTGTTACGTCATCGCAAGCGGAATGAATTGAAATGAAATGAAACGTGGCGATGCAAGTTTCTGAAAATTCCGAGCATGGATTCCTCCATCCCAAGAGTGCGCCTATTTTCTGCTTAGATCCGAAAGGGGCGACTTCTGGACAATGACAGGTACAAATATGTTCCATCGCCAAACGCGAAGAAGAGATCTTTCTTCCAAACAAAAAAGAACCTATCCTCTTCGAGAAATGAACTCCTGAACTTATGGTTCTTCAGAAGGCGCGAGATGAGTCTCATCGATTCTCCATAAATGCGAATAAATCTGAACGTATGAAAAGTATGAAAAAGAATATCCTCGAAGAGATACCATGAATATGACCAATTACGAGGAAGAAACTCTTGAAGATATCGGGGAGTATCGAAGGAATAAAAGATATTTCCCAAGAAGAGTTGAGAAATATCTGTACAATAGTCCAGATAGAAGCTTTGAGGGATCATGGAATTATTTCTTAGGGAAACGCGGAAAAACTTCGAATTTCATCGTCATAAAAATTTATTTCTCAGTCACTTACTCATTAGTAAGCTCTTTTCGAAAAAATTTTTCTCACCTCAAGGATACTTCCAAACTTTGTTTCATGAAAGGGGGCGTCCTCGAGCTTCTCTTTTTTGTGCATTTCTGGAATTTTTCCGTGTTTCTTTAGTTGATTTTTCCGGTTATTTTATAAGATAGAGAAGATCCTTGTTACTTTGGAGATGCGGTGATGAAAGAAGAAATAAGAAATGCAACTTTCCAAAAATCTAGATACTAAGTCCTCAATACGTATTGTGTATATACTTGCATTCGAAACATCTTGTGATGATACATCGGTCGCAATTATGCGAGATGATTCTTGTATAGCGCTTTCAACTCGTACTCAACTGGAGCATGATAGTACGGGTTGAGTAGTGCCTGAGGTTGCTGCACGCAGTCATGCGAATGCAATATTTCCTTGTATTGACGATGTTCTGACTCAGGCAGATATTGAGCTCACTGAGATTGATTTTTTTGCTTGTACTGAGAAGCCCTGACTCCTTCCTTCATTGTTAACAGGAATGACCGTTGTGAAAACCCTCGCAACTTCTCTGAATAAACCAATCCTTTGGATTGATCACATTGAGTCTCATATGTTTGCAAATCTTCTCGAAAGGAATCTTGCTGATATCGTCTTTCCATCGGTTGTTCTCACAGTTTCAGGATGACATACTGAGATATATCTTTGGAAGCACTTATTTGAGTTTCAGATTCTCTGACAGTCTCGTGATGATGCTGTTGGGGAGGCATATGATAAGGTTGCCAAGATGCTATGACTCTGATTCCCTGGTGGAGCAAAAATTGCCGCTCTTGCCTCTGGATTCCGTTCTGAGGAATCAGATGAAATAAAAGAGCAGTATCGATATCTTTTTCCTCGGTCATTTCTTCCGAATACGCTCGACTTCTCATTCTCGGGGTTAAAATCAGCAGTAAAACGATATATTGATTTCCATAAAGATACGCTCTCTCATGGATCGATAGCTTTTGCCTTTGAGGAGGCAGTCGTTGATGTTCTGGTGAAAAAGATTCTTGATGCGGCTTCCGAGCATTGAGTACATCAGACTCTTCTGGCAGGAGGAGTGAGTGCGAACTCGTATCTCCGAGAGAGGATATCAACCGAGTGTGATAAATATGAAATTTCATTCCTTGCCCCAATCAAGAATATCTACTCACAGGATAATGCCGCCATGGTAGGGATTCGGGCCTACTATCAGATAACTCAGAGACCATAATTTTGTCAATGGATTTTTGTTTTTGGAATTGATTTTCGAGAGCTTTCATATACCCTGTTTTTACTTTATTTCTCAATTTTTTCTATGGTTACAAAGAAGTCATCAGAGGCTGTTATCGAAAGTGGTGATGAAAAGAATTTTTCTCTCACACATGTATTACTTATTATCCTTATTCTTCTCAATATTTCTGGTCTGTATCTTCTTTCTGGGAATTCGTTTTCCCTTTCTGGAAATACAACTATTGATCCAGTTGGTATCAAGAAGGCAATTCTCGAAGTTGAGTATGATAAGGCAGGAGGCAAGGAGCGTTATGAGCTTATGCAGAAAGCAAATCTTCTCAGTATGACAAATCCCGGGAGTCCCAATTATGTTTCTCTTGATCAAGTAAAAGCGTATATAGCTTCTTTTGGAAGTGGATCTACCGGATCACTCACACAGGAAACCACTAATACTCCATCATCAAATGTTCTTGAGGCAAATAAGGTTACTGCTATTATTGGAGATGCTGTTATCGAGGGGAATAAGGATGCCGATATCATTGTAGTGGAGTACTCTGATACAGAGTGTCCATTTTGTGTGAAACAATATCATGAAACGAAGCTCTGGGAGAAACTTCAAGCTCAGTATGGAGACAAGGTAAAGTTTGCTTTCAAACATAATCGAGGGGTAGATCATCCTGGTACCGAAACCAAGGCTGTAGGTGCTCTCTGTGCTCAAAAGGCTTGAGGTGATAAGGCGTATGTTTCTTTTTACAATACCGTTATGGCCGGAAGCTCGAATACGAGTGGTGTCTATGCGATATCAAAGCTTGCGGATGCAGCCAAGTCTGCTGGAGTCGATATGAAGAAGTGGCAATCTTGTGTTGATGCAAAAGAAACGCTTGAGCAGTTCAATGCTCAAACCAATGAGGCTCAGGAGCTCGGACTCGGTGGGACTCCAGGCACCCTCATCCTCAATGTAAAAACAGGAAAGTATTCAACCGTTGAAGGAGCGTATCCGTATGCTTCATTCACACAGAAGATTGATGCTCTCATGCAATAATAAGAGTTTGTCTCAAAAAATCCCCTTGATTGGGGATTTTATTTTCTTTGCCAGTCTCTCGGAAACCGATTGGAGATAAGATTCTCTTTTCTCTCTTCGAGTCCAACTATCACTCCATCATATTCAATGAGCACATATCCATCTTTTCCGTCATTTTCTAGAGGATTCCCTCGGAGGTATCTATCGAGTTCGATCTCATCTTTGAGGGCGTATTTCTCGATATTGGTAGTGTCGAGAGAGGGGAATGCCCAGACACTTGGTTCATATCGCCCATTCACGATATTTCCGATATATTCTCCCCATCTCATAGGGAAGATAGTATCACGGATTCTCTCTCCTATGGGAGCATTCTTGACTGCGAGTATCTTGCCCTCATGTTCGTAGAGAGCGATTCCATCTTTTGTTTCCCAGGTTCCTAGTTTGCCATGAAATCGCTTCAGTGCGGTATTGGATGATTTGAATGAAGATGTTTTCTCTGCTTTTTTCCAAGAACCTTCCCCATGGGTTTCTTTTTTTTCAATCGAAGCAATTTTCCGCATCTTGGTTACAAAAAAACCTCCCGTTCCATCGATATGGGGCCAGAATTTTTTCTGATAGAGAATCTCAAAACACCCATTGTATTTCTCCATACAATGAGTGACCACATGCTCATTTTCGATGAGATTGAGAGCACAGGTCGAATATACCATCTCTCCGCCAGTTTTGAGTGCGTGCATAGCCGCATCGAGCAAGCGTTCTTGGAGATGAGCAATTTGCTTGATATTCTTGATATGCCAGTGCTTCACCGCTTCAGTACCCTTGAAGAGGGTTCATTCACCGCTACATGGAGCATCGAGGAGAATTCTATCAAATGTTTCTGGGTGGAGTTTCCATTGTTGCCCTGGATAGAGGGTGATGGCAATATTTGGGGTCTTCATCCGTTCGAGATTCTGGAGAAGCTGCGGTATACGTTCTCTCGTTGGTTCATTGGCAATAATAAACGCATTCGGGAAATACTCAGCAAGTTGAGTGGTTTTTCCTCCTGGACTGGATGCCATATCGAGGATGAGAAAATTATCTGAAACAGTCGTTCTTTGAATTTGTCCCTCTGTTTCCTCATTCGTTGTATTCATATATACGATTCATTCTGGTACTTGCTCCACATCCAAATTCCTTCTTGTTTGAGATAATTTCTGTGCTTCTAGATGCTTGGTATGATCAGCAAGGATATCTACTGGATGAGCTGCCGCAAGTTCCTGGATATAAAAATTCCCAAGGAGATGGTCGAGAGAAAAACCGATACGGCGCTCAAGCGGGTCAAAATCTTCTCTTCGATCCAGAGAAAAGACATTGGAAATATTGGTGCATCCGAGAATCCAGCCATCGTTTTGAATACGGTTCTTCACAATATCAATCATATCTGGCTTGATACGGATGGTTCGTGGGATAGAGAGTTCGATAGATGCAAGAAAATCCTGAAATTCTTCAGGTTTGTCTTGGAAAAAGTTTTCACGGAAGTAGTCGACGAAGCGAGAATTAATTGACATTGGTTTAGTATATGTATAATTTCTTTAAATTTCTAAATTAGTATTTTTTATGCAACAACAATTTCTAGATTTTCGTTCCCTCCCATTCGATATGCATTTAGAGAAATTAACCTGATTTGAGGTTAAAGATGGGAGTTTTGATAGGACTACTGGAATCTACATGGCTAAAATGGATAGGGCTATGTATTTTGGTCGACGAGCTCTTGTAGTTTTGTGAAGCTCTAATAATCCTACCTTTATTAATGTGAATACATACATCGAAAACTTAATGCATAAGAGAGATAAATGATTTCAAGAAGCTGCTTATACTAGCGCAACAACTTCTATACCTTGATTTCCTCTACAAGCGGGCGTTATACGACGTAAGACAAAAATTGCTAAACTCATCAAGCAGTTAAATTCTTCTGCGAACTAGATCTTCCATTTTCTCGCGGTTTCACGGTCGAGATCACGTTCCATGAGAACTTGTTTCTTTTCCCAGCGTTTTCTTCATTTTGCGAGAGCAATACGTATCTTGAAGAGATTTCCTTTGGTATATATTGAGATTGGGACAATTGTGGCTCCATTTTCTTTGATTTTCTGATCTAGTCGGAGGATTTCTTTTTTGGAGAGGAGTATAGTTCGTTCTCTTTTTGGGTCTGAGACTTTTCCGGTAGTATTCTTGTATTCAGATATATGACAGCCAACGAGAATAGGGCGACCAGAATGAGTGGTAATATATGATCATTTGAGGTTCACTTGACCAAGACGAACACTTTTTGTCTCAGATCCAGAGAGAATAATCCCAGCCTCAAATTCCTCGATAATCTCATAATCAAAGAGGGCTTTTCTATTTTCTGTGATGACACTAGATCTATGCTGATTCATTCGCGGGATTATATATAATTGCCAGAAAAAGTCTATATCTTATAAAAAAATAATATTTTTACTTGTCAATATTAAAAAATGTGGTAAAATAATATCATGAAAAACATATACCTATATATAACATTCCCGATTATCTCATTTTTTTATTTCTCACTTGCTCCAGTTCATGCAAGTCAGTCTCTGGTATGAGATCGTGCAGGAATTTCTGGGACCCTTCCAGACCATCCACCTCATGATCATCAAGAATTTGATCATCTCAAGTATATTCGAACTCGTGAAGAGCGCAGAAGAAAACAATCCCACTAAAGAGTGGGATTGTTTTTGCTCATGATACTATTCACAATAGTCTGGATATTTCAACTGATTCATGATGTTTCCGTGGGGAAAAGTCATTTTGCTTTGCAATCATAGATACATTCGAGGAAAATCTCCATTCTTTTTTTCTTTTCCGATTTTTGATATGCTTGAAATCTTTTTTTTCCAATATCCCCAATATTTTACCCATTCTTCTGCATAGTATTTTTCTGGGAAGGCATCAATAATAGTATCACAGAATATCTCAAAATCCACTCCATCATCACTATCAACGAGGGTTCTGAGACCTGCATCAACATGAGAACGTAAGAGTCTAACAATTCTTGGTGAATATGGTGGCTTTACTCGTGTTGAAGTATGATTCGGAGTTTTTCTAGGGCTATTCATTGGTCAATAAAGAATGGACTGGTTGCTATGGTAACATAATCTACATGTCTGAGCAAATTCTGGATGATACGAATCTTTTTTGTTTCAGGGATAAAATCAAGCTCAGGAGCAAAGATATCAAGATCAAGATTGAGAAGGGTATTTTTTGGTGGAATACTATCCATATTGGAGTCAATCTGTGCTTCATTCTCTATCCGAATCATAGATCATACGAGTCCACTTTTTATTGCTGGAACAATATAATTCCCAACATTACAAGAGAGATTCGTGAATTCCCATGCATAGCGCATATCCTGGAGAGCATGCTCTCTGTTGAGGATATTTGGGTTTTCCCAGAGATCTGAATGTTCATCGATATGAATGAGAGTGAAACCTGGTTGCAGGACTCCATTCCTGACGGCATCAATCCAGAAATAGAGTGCATGATTGTGATTGTCGAAGATGGTAATAGGCGGAAATCTACTATTTTCTCTTATGTGTACAAAGTTTCGGAGTCCCATACATGATCGAAGCTGGGTTTTTTCTTTCTCTTCGAAAACAATATGGTCACCAATCTGAACATCAGAAAAATCTCCATCAATTAATGGTGGAATAAAAAGAGAAGGGGTTGTTGTATTATGCTCCTCGGATCGTTCCTCCCATGCAAAGGCATTGTTCCCAAGCCTTTCTCTGAGGGTCTGTGCGGTAGTGTACATATTACATGTTGAGAATAGCAATAAACTCTTCCTTGGTTATCTCTAAATCATGATTTACGAGGCGGATATCGTAGAATTCTTGTTGTTCTAGTTCAGCAAGAGCAGTAGCGAGACGAATCTCGAATTGTTCAGGAGTCTCGGTTCCGCGATTATGGAGCCTTCGTTTGAGTTCATCAAGGGATGGTGGGAGGAGGAAGATGGTTACCACGGTGTATCATTCTTTTTCTAGAAGTGGCTTCAGATGAATCATTCCTTGAGGCTCTATAATATAGATTGGATTATCTCAATGGTTCACAATTCTCTCGAGCTCTGTATGGGTAGAACCGTAGTAGTTTGTATGCACAATAGCATATTCAATCAGGTCTCATGAGACAATCTTTGCCTCAAATGCCTCTCGAGAGATAAAATGATAGTGTTCGCCATCTATCTCCCCATCACGGCGAGTTCTTGATGTGGTGGTAATGACTTTTTTTACGTGAGGAAGATGTCATTCTACCAAGTGCCAGAGTGTTGTTTTCCCGACTCATGCTGGTCCGGAAAAGATAAAAATTTTTTTTGTATTCATGGATATACAGTATAGAGAAACCAGATTTTTGCAAGATTACCGAATGTTCCACTCGTATTTTTCTTGTTCAGTGAGAGGAGTAAAAAAATCATCTTCATAGTAAATATTGTCAAGAGGTCGGCTTTTTTGCTCCTTTTTGCTCTTTGAGTACCTGAGTTCCTTTTGGAAGCAAGATGTATTGAGACAGATAGATTTTTTTTGTATTCACTCGGGTGGATTCTCTTGAACGGTTGAGGAGATGGTGCGATTTTTTATCAGATATTCCACAATGTGATGCCAGATTGGTCACGCTCCACTGACTCCTGATACATCCTTCATGGATGAAGCATTGGTATTTCCCACCCATACGCCGATGATAGCATCTGGATGATATGATACTGCCCAATTGTCACGAAAATCCGTACTCGTTCCTGTCTTTACAGGAAGAGGAATTGAGGTGGTAAGAATACTTGATATTCCAAAGGTTTTTGCTCGATTATTTGGATCTTCGAGAATATGTTTGATAAGAAATATATCTTTGTCGGTTGTTTTGAGGAGAGTTGTATAGCTTTCTACTACATTGGCGAGGGTGAGCTCCATTGTACCAATAGATATACCATATCCATAATATCAAGCATCATGATTCATATCCAGTCCAATACTTCGGAAGAAATCATAGACTTTTCCTATACCGATTTTTTCTGTAATACGGACAGTAGCACTATTGAGCGAGTTCCCAAGCGCCTCTCGGAGCCTCACGGGGCCATATGATTTTGGTATATAATTCTGTGGAGAGAATGTTTTATTCTCATACTCTGTGGGGTATGTATAATTCGAATTATCCATAACAAAACTCTCGCTATCAGCACCGTTTCTCAGTGCAAGAAGGTAAATAAATGGCTTCAGAATAGATCAAACAGACCGACGTTCTTGAATCATATCAACCATTGAGCCACCGACCTCTTTCCTCCGGTTTCCTATATAGGCAAGTACTTTTTTGTTCTTTGGATCATAGATATATACGGCCGCATGATGAACATTCTTTTCTGCCATTGGACTGATGATGCCATCAATCGTTTTCTCGATATACTCCATCAATCTTGCATCAACTGACAGATAGAGAGTTTTGGAATCTTTCCAACAAATATCTTTGGAAGGTCGAAAAACAAATTTTTCCAGCTCAGTATTCTTTCATGAACAATACTCATTGAGTGATTTTTCAATCTTTGCCGTCAGGAGAGGGAAAGTATCAAGGTAATTGGTTCGATTATGTTCAGTAAGATGGCTTTCTCCGGGAGATATTCCAAGACGGTTTGCGATAATATTCCTGTATACTAGGGCTCATGAGATAGTAGAAGTATTGATATTGGGCGAATGAATCCGAGTAATAATATCAATCCTATCATCAACCGAAAGATTCGCCATATCTTGTCATGGATAGTATGATGATATGGCGCTTCTTATGCCATAGAGGGTATTCCCAAAGTAAATAGAATTCAGGTACTTTGCGAGTATTTCTTGTTTTGTATAGCGGGATTCAATATATATTGATCATATTCATTCTCGTAGCTTCTGGAGTATGGTTCTGGGAGCTCATGGATAGTACACATTTTTTATATATTGTTCTGTTAAGGTAGATCATCCTCGGAGAATCTTCCCAGCTTTCCAATTTGTGAAGATACTCCCTATTTTTGCCTCTATATTTATCCCGTGATGTTCGAAGAATCGGGCATCTTCTATTGTGATAATATCCCGCACCAATGATATATCCAGACTTCATGAGTATGGTATCATATATCCTCCAGCGCTTCATTTTTCGGTGAGCATTTTCCCACTTTTATCTATTAGAATCATACTCCCATAAGGGAGAGAAGGGTTTTTTGACACCTGAATAACGCACTCAATCACGAAGCTTGAAGTAACTCATAAGAATATTATACTGATGAGGAGAATGAGTTTTTTCATAGATACTCCTTATTATATTGAAAAGAAAAATTTGACAAACACTTTTTCTCCATATAATGCAACCACTTCTATCGCAGACCGTAGGTTCCGAAAGGACGAAGAATAGCCTACCGAGATGGACAGTGTAGTAGGTTTGTAGGTTTGTAGGTTAGTAGGTTAGGTTTTTCCAACCCACCAACCCCCAACCCCCAATACTCTAGATTGTTCGTGCGATAAGCGCGATTTTTTTTTCGCTTTTCGCCAGAAGGGTTAGAATCCAGAGTCCAGAATCAGTTTTTTTTTGTATCTGGTTTCTCTTAAATTCTAATTTCTAAATTCTAATTTCTTATTTTTATGGCTGTATCAAAAACAAAAAAAAGTGAACAACTTGCAGCTCTTGAGGCTCACCTCAAGGATGCTACAAGCATTGGTTTTACTTCCAATCAGAAGATTACTGCTCTCGAAGTATCTAATCTCAAGCGAGATCTCCGTGCTCAGAATGCAATCTTCCTCACAGTAAAGAAGACACTTATTCGTATCGCATTCCAGAACGTATACAACGTTGAGCTCGATCTTAACACTCTTCCAGGACAGGTAGCACTCATTATTGCTAAAGATGATGCTATTGCTCCACTTGGAGTAGCAAATAAATATGTTACTGATTGGAGAAAAGAAGAGAAGATGGTATTCGTTGCAGGATATATGAAAGGTCGCATTATGGATGGTGCTGAGACAAAGAAGCTCGCAACACTCCCTTCTCGTGAAGTTCTCCTTGCGAAGCTCCTTGGTTCTATGATGTCTCCACTTTCTGGTCTTGCTCGATTCTTTGATGCTGCCAAAAAAGATCTCGAAGACAAGAATCTTGCGAAGGTCGGAGATCTCACTATTAATGTTGCTGTGGTAACTGAGACACCTCAGGTTGAGGCTGCTCCAGAGGTGATAGTAGAAGCTCCTACTGAAGAACCTGCTCCAGAAACAGCTCCTACTGAAGAAGCAAAGGCTGAATAATTTTCGTTTCACATCCTGATTCGTTCGTTTCGAGTCAGGTGCGAGGTGAAAATCTCGATTTGGATAGGTGACATCATATGTTATCGCGAGCGAAGTGAAGCAATCCATGCTTCTTCCTAGATTTTTTGGATTCTTTCGCTCCGCTCGGGAATACTCCGAGTCGGTTCCAAATATATTTATTTTCTTTTTATTTTTTCTATTATGGCTGAACTTTCTAAAAATGCTGAGAAAGTCCTCGAACTCGTTGAGGGTCTCACTATCGTAGAGCTCGCTGACCTCGTTTCCGCTATGGAAGAGAAGTTTGGAGTTTCTGCTGCTGCTCCAGTTGCTGTTATGGCTGGTCCTGCTGCTGCTTCTGCTGATGAGGAGAAGACTTCATTTGATGTTGTTATGACATCTGCAGGTGGTCAGAAGATTGCTGTTATCAAGGCTATCCGTGAGATTACTGGTCTCGGACTCGGTGAAGCAAAGGCTCTCGCTGACAACGGTGGTGATATCAAGAAGGGTGTGAAGAAGGATGAAGCTGAGAAGATCAAGAAGCAGCTCGAAGAAAACGGAGCTACTGTTGAACTCAAGTAGTCGCAAAATATCATCCAAATTGGATGATATTTTTATTTAAACCCAGTCGAATAGGCTGGGGTTTATTATTTCTACAATTCATGACATGCCATGATAATCTCTTCTCTGATAACTGGAGCGAGGTCTATGGTCATGTTTTTTGAATCTATCTGGTAGACGTCATCGGGGTCATCAAGTGGGTTGACATGAGTTTTCCAGGTTCTCTCGAATCCAGAGATCTTTATGGAGTGTTTCTGTCCTTCGTATTCAACCTTGGTCTGGAATTTCTCAAATACCACTTCCACCGCATCATCGAGTCAGATAATCTTGAGATTAAAATCAAGTGGGGCAAGAAATCGAATATCTTCATAGTATCCATCAAATACTTCACCAGAGAAAGAGAAATTCTTGGAATCTCATGAGTAGCTCATGAGAATGTCTGAAACAGAAAGGACGAACATATTATGGATTATCAAATGTTTTCATGATTTCTAGTGCTGAAGAATTTCAGATTTTCTCAAAAAGCACTCTCGCTTCTTCTTCTTGTCAGCTTGCCATAAGTGCCATAGCCAAATCATTGGTAATCGTAGCATCTTCTGGGGCAAGTGTATGGGCTCGCTTAAGGAGGATTTTTCCTCGTTCAATATCTCCTTGCATCACATAAGCCCATCAGAGATTCCGGATAACCTCTGCATTGTTTGGCAGGAGGGAATTAGCTCGAGAGAGGACTTCGATGGCTTTGTCGAAGTCGCCTTTTGCTACCGCAATAAATCACTCAAGATAGATACCAGTTCCAGATTCTGGATGGAGTTCACGAGCATAAGAAATCACTTCTTCTGCTTTCTCGATATTTTGCTCGAAGAGATAGATATCAGCCAATTCTTCATAGAGTCTATAGTCCTCTGTGTGTCGAGCAAGTGCGCCGAGTGCTGTCTCTTTTGCTTCATGATATCGGCTCTCATGCTTGAGAGACTCTATCGTTTCGATGATGGTTTCGATAGGGGACTTCATTGTTTGGAGTATAGGAAAAAGTGAGAAGAATGCAATATTTCTATCCTCTAAATATTTATGGGTCTGAGCTTCGCGAAGAATTCAGCCACAATAATAGTCATTTCGAGTGTAGCGAGAAATCTTCCATTTAATGTTCCAGAATCCAGAACGTACTTTTATGACTAAAAGTACCAAAAGTCTTTCTGAAATCTTCCATGCTTCATTTCGGTATGTGTATTCCACTTGATTTCCTAAATCACAAAAACTCGCTTTGCTCAAACAGTTTGTGATTCGAAACGGAAATCAGTGTGGACACAAAAAGCGAAATTCGCATAAGGAAGAAAAATATTCCTCATAGTCGTTACTTTATACTCTTCCCCTTTTCTCCAGCAAGAGATTTTCCTTCTTCCTTGAGCGCGAGTTGACCACAGGCGGCATCAATATCATCACCCATAGTGTGACGAATAGTGGAAGGGATTCCTGCTTGTTCTAGAGTATCCTGAAATTTTTTTATAATAATTTTTGACGTCGGTAAGAATCCATCACTACTCGTTCATTCTCCTGGATTATAAGGGATAAAATTCACATGAGCAAGTTTCCCTCGAAGGAGAATGGCAAGTTCCTTGGCATATTCGAGACGATCGGTTACTCCATTAATCATGATATATTCATAGAATACTCGTTTGTTCGTCTTTTCAACATATCGATCAAGGGATGCCATGAGATTATGAATAGGGTAGGTATGGTCTACGGGCATGATTTTTTTTCTGGCTTCGTCATTTGGTGCGTGGAGCGATATGGCAAGGGAGGTCTGAGGGAAATCATCACCAAATCGCTCAATTCCTGGGATAATTCCACAGCTTGAGACGGTAATCCTTCGATTGGAGAGGTCAAGTTTCTTCTGTGTGCAGGCAATCTGGATAGATTTCTTCACCTGTTCATAATTGAGAAATGGCTCACCCATTCCCATGTAGACGATATTTCTGAGCTTCCTCTCCTCAGTATTGAGACGATGTATCGCCCATATAATCTGATCGATGATTTCATAAAATTCCAAGTTTCGGAGGAGCCCCAATTTCCCAGTAGCACAAAAAGCACAGGCCATCGGACATCACGCCTGAGAACTGACACACAGGGTGTTCCTTCCAGATAAGTGTCTCATGATAACCGCTTCAATCATTTTTCCATCATGTGTCTTGAAGAGGCATTTTGTGGTTTGTCCATCTTCTCCAGTGGTTTCAGAATACACGGTGAGAGAAGAGTAGAAACAATTCTCTATGAGTAGTTGTCGGATTTCTTTTGGCAGAGTTTCCATAACTCAAAAATCCGTTACCAGATTTTTGTAGAGAGCATTCTCAAGCTGGGCATATCGGAATTTTTTGTGACCATTTTGCTCGAGCAGGGTGATGACTTTTTCTTCATCATGAATAGAGAACATAGATGCTTATGAATGATGATGTGATTGGGATTTTTTGAGGGCGAGACGGAGAGTCTCTGTTTTATCGAGAATTGGATTTCCCGTCTTTCGCTTGAAGCTCGATCCACAGGAGCAATGCTCCAAAAGTCACGCCTTATTGGTTATAATCCATTTCCCGGATACTGTAGTAAGCTTGGTGTTATTAAAAAACTCATTCTCATCTTTTTTGAAGTGGAAAGTAATGGTATCATATATCTCGCGCGAATCGGTTTCTGGATGTATTGACTCTGATACGGTGACTTTTTCTCCAGCACAACCTCATAATATGAGAAAAAACGAGACATCTGTGATGCCTCGTGCCTGCCAATCTGAAATGATTTGTTGAGAAAAAGGAAGAGTCATTATATACCAAGAAGGAGAACAGACGTAGAAAAGCCAATAATTCCTCATACAAGAGCCTCGACGGGAGTATGACCCATTGATTCATTGAAGTATTCGCCCTCATGATGGGAATTGAGCTTATTGAGAGCCTTGGCATGAAGTCAGGACTGATAGCGAACGTTCATCGCATCATAGATGATAACAATGGAGAATACGAGCGCCATAGTAAATTCATCACTCCATACAGAATACTTGAGTCCCATAGCAGTGGACAGTGCTACAACAAATGTAGAATGAGCTGAAGGCATTCATCCACTTCCAAGCATATTAGCAAAACTAAAATGGCCCTTTGCCGCGTGGACGACTCACTTTACAATTATTGCAATTACAAGAGCTGAGAATGGCACTCAGAGAGTATGTTCCCAGAAAAATGTATGAATGAGTTCAATCATAGTATTATCTTACTTCGATGATGGTGAATTCTTTTTGACCAGATGGAGCCGACATTGAAGTGGTATCACCACTATTTTTACCGATAAGACTTTTTCCAAGGGGAGACTCATTGCTAATCTTGTTTTCGAGGATATTCGCCTCTTGTGATCCTACTATTGTGTAGGTAAGCTTCTCTTTTGTTCCAACTTCTGCGATAGTTACGGTCGATCCAACATTAATTCCTGATTTCCTTTTCTTTCCAGACTTTTCTTCCTCTATGAGTTCATAGTTTCCTGGCTTGAGCATTTCCTCGAGTTCAGCAATACGAAGCTCAACTTGTGCTTGTTCATCGCGAGCCTCTTGGTATTCAGCGTTTTCTGAGAGGTCACCATATGAAATAGCTTCTTTGAGTTTGTTGGCAATTTCTACACGCTTTTCTTCACGAAGAGACCGGAGTTCCTCTGCGAGCTCAGCAAGGCCAGTTTGAGTGAGGAGAATTTTCTTTTCAGACATAATAAGGAAGTTAGGAGATTAAGAGTAAATTATTTTTTGAGGAGCAAATCTTTGAGGGTATTGAATTTTGTTTTCGGTATTTGGATAGCAATGGCTTGATTTTCAATTTCCATAACCACGCGTACCAGTGTATCTGGTTTTGGAGGATTCAGATAGAAGCTCCTGAAAGGAAAGGTTTTTGTTTCATTAGGAGTGTATACTTCTTTGCCGAGTCATTTCGTATTTGCAAGAAACGTATTGTATGACATAGTACTTACCACCAGCGTTATTCCAATTTTCTCATCTACATAGGTTGAGTACTCAATACCTGCATCAAAAAGATGAATATCAAATATACCATTATTCTCACTTAGGGTGAGATTGAAGGTTGGCATAATCTTGGCAAGAAATTTCCCAGAAATTGGAAGCGTCTTTTGAGTCCCTCCAGTCTCACTAGCTGAATCGGCAGAGAGTATTATTTTCGATTCTCCTATTTGTTTCTTTTGAGTGAGTTCATCGATTTTCTTCGTAAGTTCATCTATCTTGGCATCAGTTTTTATCTGATATTTGAGTGTCTCAATTGCAACGGACGTATCAGTTTCTTTTGCTTGATTTGTTCTCACCGCAGTAAGAAGATTCCCTTTACCTGACATAGAGTAAATAATACTTCCAATAAAGGCAAGTGCCGCGAGTGCGAGAGTAATGAGAGCAATGCGCATAAATAAAAGTTTCAAGTATATAGTTTCCAAGTATACAGTTACCAGAATTCTCTTGAAAATTTGGTAACCTTTGCACTTGATAATTACTTTTTCTTTCCAACACTGGCAAACTCAATCTCCACTGGCGTATCACGCCCGAGAAGGTTGATCATGAGCTTGATACTGCCCTTTTGAGCATTTACTTCGATAATCTTCCCTTCACTTCATTCAAAAGGTCCGTTCTTTACGGAAGCATAATCCCCAACTTGCATGTCAGTCTTGTATTCTTCGCTCTTTTCAGTGAGAACCCCCTTGAGTTTCTCGAGTTCTTCTCCACTTACAGGAACAGGAACAGTACCAGCACCGAGAAATCCTGTTACATTTGGAGTATTACGAACGATATACCAGCTCTCATTGGTTACTATCATGCGAACGAGGATATATCCAGGGAAGATATTCTTTTTCTTTTTTACTTTTACTCCTCCAGCACGCACAGAAACTGAGTCGTGAGTAGGAACAAATACTTCGAGAATATGATTCTCGAGTCCGAATGCCTCACGACGCTGCATGAGTGATTCACGGACGTTTTGTTCAGTTCCGGAGATTACACGGATAACATACCATTCTCCTTCGTTTTTGGTTCAGAATTCAAACATGATATTATGAGAGATTATAGGGTAGTGATTACATTCCAGTTCCTGTTGCAGGACTATCAACAGTAAGGGTTACTCCTGTTTCAGTAGTTTCAGTATTGCTATTTTGCTTTTTTTCGAGATTTTTTGTGAGAGTATCGAATTCTTCCTGACTAACTGTATCCTCCGCGCTGACGGTGGTTTCTGGTGCTTCATGTGGAAACTGTGCTCGAACTTCAGTGAGGACAAAGCGGATTCCATATCCGAGTACTGCAAGGAGACTTGCGAGAACCACAATAGTTCCAACCGTATAGGTCATGAATTTTTTAGTTTCGTTCGGAGTTGGCCATACTACATGCTCAAGTTCAGTGAGGGCTTCTTGGATAAATTTAAACATACAATTGATAAAAAAATGAGAACAGAATCGCGAAAATTATATAAAAAATACCAAAAGAGTCAAAGGCATTTTAAAATCCCCGGAGGGATTAGGATACCTTTGATTATAGAAAAAGATTACAAAAGTCAAATTTCTCTTAGGAAATATCTCGGAGAGAGAGTATCTCCATGGTTGGAATCTCATTCCCATCTTCAATCAGGTCAGTGATAGCAACAATTCTATCACTTTCTGAGAATTGTTCCGAGTCCTTGAGGAATTGGATGGCACTCCTGAGATTCTGTTGATTATCTCACCAAGTATCGAGAAAAATTGACTTGATTCCATAGAGGATTCTCATGAATCCAAGGGAGTATTTATTTCCAGTAAAGGCAAATATCGGGGTATCTGGGCGATATGCTGCGGCGATTCTTGCGAGTCGTCCAGATTTGCTAAAAAGTACTACTGCTCGGAGTCAGAGCGTTTTATTGATATCAATGGCTGCTTTGATTAGCGCCTTTTTTTCTTTATCTCTTTGAGAAAGTCCTTCATCTGAGTATTCATGATGCTTGTGTTCGAGCCCTTCTTCAGCTTCAATAATAACACTCGTCATCATCGAAACAGATTCAATCGGATATTTCCCAGTGGTTGTCTCGCCTGAGAGCATGGTTGCATCTGATCCATGAAGAACGGCACGGAATATATCAGAGACCTCAGCACGAGTAGGGAATGGGTGTTCAATCATGGATTCGAGCATATGGGTTGCTACGATGACGAATTTTCCATTTTGACGGCAGAGGTCGATGATTATTTTTTGGTATTTTGGAACCTTCTCGATTGGGACTTCGATGCCGAGATCTCCACGAGCCACCATAACTCCATCTGAGATTTTTACGATTGTTTCAAGATTTTCGATTCATTCGGCATTTTCTATCTTTGAAATAATCCGAATATTCTCTCCACCATTTGTATTGAGGAATTCTCGTATTTCTCGAACATTGTCCGCTGTTCTGATAAATGATGCTGCTACGAAGTGATATCAATTTTTGATTCCAAAAAGAATATCTTCTTTGTCTTTTTCTGTTATTCAGGGGAGTCTGATACATACCCCCGGGAGATTAACGTGGCGACGAGATCCTATGGTAGCATCATTTTCTGCTATTACTTCGACGAAGTTCTCTCATTTTGCTCGAACTCGAACATGAAACAGACCACTATCTATCTCAATAATTCATCCGATGGCTACATCCTCTGCAAGGTGGAGATAATCGCAAGAGAGATTATTTCCTTCATTTACTGGGTGCGAATAGATACGGAATATATCACCTTTTTTGTAGATTTTCTTCTCAGCTACATCACCCGTTCTGAGCTCTGGCCCCTTGGTATCGAGGAGGAGAGACAGGGAAGTCTTCTTGGTTTCATTGAGCGTATGAATCCGAGAGGAGATATCTCAAGCAGATGTATGGTCCGCATGAGAAAAATTAAATCGGATAACATTGACCCCATGTTCATAGAGTTGAATGAGCATTTCATCCGATGCAGTTGCTGGTCCTACGGTAGCAATAATCTTGGTGCGTTTCTGAAGAGGCATAGTGATAAGGAAAATGTAATGCGTGAAATATATGGAAGAGTCTTGTTTTTGCAAGAGTTTTAGTTATAGTTTTGCTTTTCGAAAAGAGGTCGATACATGTCATCTTCGGGCGCAATAATAAGATTTTCCCTTATCTGTCGCTCAGAAGTGAACGTACATCATCATTCCTCGATGATTGCGAGGGGCTGACATTCATCCCCTTCTCCCATGGTATGTACTGCGCTGACAGCAAGAGCATCTGGCATATTCGTTCGCGCGAACAGAAATGGTCTACCAAAAATATCTGCCTTCCCTGTATAATCACGAATTCACTCAAATCCTGCATGTCAGAGGGATATTCCAATGGTTCCATTTCGAAACGGAATTGTTCGTGAATCAGTGATAATGATACCAAGTTGTTTGAGGCCGTAGTATTCACGAAGCTCTTCCCAGGTTTTAAGAGCACTTTCATATGAATCTCGTGGAAGCAGTATACATTTTCAGTTTCCATTGGATTCATCAATTCCAGCATTTGCCATTGGCATACCATCATGCATCGTGAGATGTACATACTTTGTCTGTGCATACCAGGTACTTTCAGACTTCACATATTCGAGTTTTTCCTCTTTGGTATTTGCGAAAAATGTTCGAGATTCTGCGAGAGCAACAATTTTTGAGGTGATTACCAATATACTTTTTTCGTAAAGTATCGGTATATGTTCGATGATGAAGTCGAAGAGGTTTTATCATTCGAGAAAAATTCGAGTTTTTATTGCTGTGGTGATCATTTTCAGAGAAGAGAGAGGATAAAGTAGGAGATTGGAGTATAGCAAAGTCCACCAAGTACTTTGTACATCCACCAAGGAATGGCCATCATAATGATTTTTTCTGGTGAAAATACCCCGATAAAGGCAATACTCATAAATACGGCTGTATCTATTGCTTGGGAAATTATATTCGAGAAGATGGAAGCAAAGAAGAAGTTATCCCAGAGTCTCTTTCCGAGAAAAAATGTGAGTACATCGATATACTCAGAACAGAAATAAGCAACGAGTGAGGCGACTCAGATCCGCCATGAGAGCGAAAAAATCGTATCATAGGCATCACCGATTCTTGTATAGGTGGCTCAAGACCACGGGACAGTATTGGCAAGGAGAGTCCCCAGAATAAAAATTATGAGCGCCGTAAATCCAGAAAAAACGAAGAGTTTCGCTGTTTCCTTTCCATAGAGTTGACCAACGATATCGGTCGTGATAAATACAATCGGCATAATGAAGACAGCAACTGATAGATGGGTTCCGAACACAAATGGCATAGTTTTCATCCCGAGGAGATTGCTCGCAAAGAGTGCAGAAATATATACTGCAAGGAGAAAAAAGAGTTTTTGATTGAACATAAGTCGTTGATTTTTAGACAAATAAAAACACCCGAAAACGGGTGTTATAGAAATGTCTAAAAACAACCCGTTATGCGAGTGGAGTGTGGATAAATCCAGACCAAGTGATGAGACGTTTTGATATGAGCATGGGTGGAATTATAGGGAGAATTTTTAGTTTTTGCAGATTTGTTTTTGAAGAGCATTTATCGTGGTAATTTTTCCCCTGAGAGCTTCTCTGATACTATCCATGTTATCCCGAGAATAATCTCACGAAGAGTTTTACTTAGACGAAAATGAGTATCCATCAAACTTTCAGCCTGAAGTTTTCGGAGCTTGTTACGAGCATGTTCTGCATATTCTAAAAAGTTCATAATTCTAAAGAGAGAAAATAAAAAGCACCCAATGGAACGGGTGCTTTTGTTGGATACAACTAGTTTAGTTAGTAGCAAAAAGAGCAACCCGTGATAGAGAGGTGCACGATATGAATCCAGACCAAGAGATGAGACGTTTTGATATGAACATGAGATAATTATAGAGAAAAGTCCGATAATTGCAAGGGAAAAGAACGAAGTATTTATATCTCTGTGAATCTCTGCACTCGCTGTCCCTGCCATTCGATGATATCGAACCACATCGAGAGTGGACGTGTGTAGAGGTGTCACTCTCCATAGAGCGCACGATAGACCACCATTGCTTCTCCAGTTTCTGAGTGTTCGGCAATATCAACTACTTCGTATGTGTAATCCTCTCCTCCAGAGGATTTGTAGTGGCGCCAGTGGGAATGGGGAAGAGGGGATTTCATATTAGAAAGAACTAATAAATTTTATTCAAAGTTCAGATATAACCTTGGAACTATAAACATTTCAGAAATCACCAAAACTATAGGTGTTTGAATGTACTATTACAAGTCATTCTATGGCTGGTATACCATCTGAATTAAATGACTTTTTACTAAGCTCACTTAGGTTACTCACTGTATCTTTCTGTTTTAGTATTTCCATTAGGTCTCAAGAGAAATTAGTAGTAATAATGTGGGTAAGTCTTAGAAATTCATCTTTTGTTAAGAGTCATTTTGAGAATGATAAGAAGATTCGTCATAAGAAATATGGTTTGTGTTCACTCTCAATTTTATCTAATACTTCTAATAATATTTCCTTATTTTCATCAGCTTTCCTTAAAATGTCTTCTTTTTCTTCATCTGAAAATTGACTAAACGCATTAATAAATCAATAAAACTTTTTAATCCATAAGTAATTTGAGACTGTTGATTTAATATCTATTAAAGCCAGGACTGTTTTAATTCCTGGTAACTCTTTTAGAATCCCATCTTTAATTTCAGAATCAATTAATAACTCTCATAAATCAGTTCATAAATCTCATAAAGAACTGGATTTATTAAGAAGAGAGAATATTCCTTTTGAATCTTCTTTCATATTTTTGAAGATTATTAGTTCTCTAGTACCGCCTTGATACGTCTCACTCCTGCGGAACTGGATTCTTCTTTGATGATTTTGAAGCGACCCATATCTTTCGAGTTCTCGATATGGGGGCCTCCACAGAGCTCCTTGGAGTAAGTAATCCCGTTTCCCCCGACCATAGAGTAGACCTTCACTATATCTGGATACTTTTCCCAGAATGATCCCTCGACACCGTTTGCGCGGGCTTCTTCTTTTGCCATATTGGTCATCGTCACGATGAGGCCAGAGTCAATAGCTTCATTGACATAGTTCTCGACTGCTTGGAGTTGCTCGGGAGTCATTTTCTCAGGGTGAGTGAAGTCGAAGCGGAGACGCTCTGCCGTGATATTGGACCCTGCTTGGTGGATATGGTCACCGAGAATCTTGCGGAGACCAGCGAGCATCAGGTGACACGTTGAATGGAGTGCTGTGGTCTCTCCTGAGTGGTCAGCGAGTCCTCCGGCGAATTTGCCAGCGGCTGCGGTACGAGATTTCTCTTGGTGTTCCGCAAATGCCTTATTGAATCCCTCAGTATCAACCGTGAGACCCTGCTCTCGAGCGAGCTCTATCGTCATCTCGAGTGGGAATCCATAGGTATCAAAAAGTGTAAAGGCTGATCCTCAAGAAATTTCTAATGTATTTTTTAGTTTCATGAGAATTTTCTCAATTAACGTCATTATTTTATCCAGATTTTCTTCTTTATGTAGAAGTCAATTCAGTTCAAGTATTTCTTCTTCCACTCACCAAACTTTATAAAATTGAGAAAAATCAGTTCATTCTAATGTTTTTCCTAATGTTAATCAGGGGGTATTAGAAAATAACGAAACCTGATTTTTCTTATGAAATTCAATTGATGAAATCAACTGACTTTTCTTATTTAAAATTGAGTTATTATTTAGAGCATCCGTCAATCTTTGAAATTGCTTAATTCCATCCTTGAGCGTCTTGGAGAATCGAGACTCCTCTCCAGCGAGCTCTGTTCGGATTTTATCTGCATTATTTCGGACGCTCTCATAGATACCAGAGAATTGCTCGATATACATATCGGCAATCTCCGTCGCAAATGGTTGCTCGTATCCCATCTTGTACGCCTCACGGATAGCACGGCGGATGAGACGACGGAGGATATATCCTTGGTCAATATTCTTGGGTACGACACCATCAGCAATCATGTGAGTGGCAGCACGGAGATGGTCAGCGATGATGCGGGCACTTCGCTCGATGTAGTTCGCTTCTCCTACGATTGTCTTGATTTTCGCAAGCACTGGAGCAAAGAGATCTGTCTCGTAGACACTCTTCATCTTGTTGAGCGTCACAGTACAACGTTCTATACCCATACCGGTATCTACATTTTGTGCTGGGAGCTTCACGAGTGTCTGTGCGTCGACACGATTGTACTCCATGAAGACATTGTTCCAGATTTCCATCCACATCTTGGAATCAGTTCCTTTATTCGACCCGCGTGGAGGTTTTCCTTCACCCATGTAGTAAAAAATCTCCGTATCAGGACCACACGGACCAGTTGGACCTGCTGCCCACCAGTTATCTATGGCAGGGAGGTAAGCAATACGGTCAGCGGGCATACCGATAGACTTCCAGATATTGGCAGACTCTTCGTCTCTTGGAGCATTGGCATCTCCCTCAAAAACAGTTACTGAGATCATATCAGTGTCGAGCGCGAGCCAGTCCTTGCTCGTGAGGAACTCCCAGCTCATGGCGATAGATTCCTTTTTGAAGTAATCTCCGAGAGACCAGTTCCCAAGCATCTCGAAAAAAGTACAGTGTGTATCGTCACCAACATCATCGATATCACCCGTTCGGACACACTTCTGCACGTCGGCGAGACGAGTTCCGAGAGGATGTTTCTCTCCGAGGAGGTAGGGAACGAGCGGCTGCATCCCAGCAGTATTAAACAGTACTGAAGGATCATTTTCTGGAACAAGTGGCGCCGATGGGATGATGGCGTGGTTTTTCTCCCCGAAGAAGTTGAGGTATTTTGCGCGGATTTCGCTAGCGAGGATCATAGGATTCAGAATTTAGAGATAAATATCGAAACGATTGGCTGATTATAGAAGAAATACCAAAAAAATCCACTCGAAATATAAATTATTGACATATATTCTAATATACATATATTATATAAATCCGAGTTGTTATCGGCAAGAAAATCTTTTGAGCTCACACTCAAAAATCGTGATTTTTCTCGTCCGAGGTGAGTCGGGTGAGGGAGGAATAGTGATGCATTTCACGAAAACTGCCGTGGTGGTCGCCATCGTTGCTTGGATTTTTTGTCCGAGCTGGCTAACAGCTGATCGAGCTATCGCCATTGTTGTTGTTGGTGCGCTCATCGACTGGTGGCGCGATTAAAAGCTTTCTCTCCTCAACGTATGCCGACCTTCGGGTCGGCCTTTTTAGTACTTAGAGCTTCCTCCGTTCCTTCTCGTCCATGAGACTGAGAGTTGTTATGAGCACGATGAGAAGCAGGATGAGTATAACGATTAATTCGCTCCACGACACGGATACGAAGGGGAATATGAGTCATTTGCTCGAGAGAAAATTCGTTATGTCTTTCATAAAGATACTTGCTCATATACTACAGAGAGCCCCCCCGATAAATACTCCTATTATCGTGAGGATGATTGGCTCTCAGAGCGTCAGGATTTGTGATTTTTGCCCAAATATTCCGAAGGTGCGAATCATGTGGTAGACCGATGCTGACTCGCGAAATATACCACTCAGTAAGATTACGATAATCGTGAATATGATACCTCAGATGAAGGTAAATATCGAGAGGAATATGAGCTTGATAGTAGTGAGTTTTTCTTCGAGTTCCTCGATTTTGTCACTATCGAATGAGAGATGGAGATTCTTGTATTTTTCTCTCAGGACTTCTTTACTTTCAGGATTTTTCATATAGGCGGTGACCTTGTAGGGATTGCCGAGGGATTGCCCGATTTCGTGGAGACGATTTTTTAGGATATCTTCTCTGAGCACGAGTCCGAATCCGGGATAATCTGAGTGGATAGAGGCGATATGTGCTTGGACGGGTGTTGTGGGTTGTGTGGGCACATTGAAGAGCTTGGATCCACCGACGGTGATGGTAACTGGTTGTCCGATGAGGAACTTCTCGTTCATCTCGGGGAACATATTGGTGCTGCCAGCGAATTGAGTGTTATAGTAGTCGAGCATTTTTCGTGAGATGCCTATTTCGTTTTCTCCTAGTGTACCTCATGAGAGAGCAAAAACAGGGATATCTGTCTCAAGTCCGAAGGAGAAGAGCGAGAACTTCGCGAGAACGGGATACTCGATGAGGGTAAATACTTCGATATCCTTGAGTCCATCTTCTCTCTGGATTGATGTGAGAGCGTCTGCCCGTATCCCAGCAGAGTCACGAGAAAAGAGGGTAAAGAGATTGGAATCTGCAGTTATCTCAACACGATTGGTATCTACTATTGATGAGGAACTATAGTATCTCACGGCGGATTCGATATTTCGATATACGAAAAATAGCCCAATAGATAATACTACTAGGAGTATGATAGTAGTGATAAATCCGATTGACTTTGCTCGATGTGATCTCGCGTTAGCGAGTAGAAATGTGATAATCTGCATGAAAATCGATAAAGGTGTCAAAAAATGAATCCGCAAATTCCCCATGACTCGAGATAACAAATGTAGTATGATGCTCCTTGTGATACTTTGCGATAAAACCTAAGAGCTTATCTTGTAATAGCTTATCAAGATGTGATCCAGGCTCATCGAGGATGATAATCTGTGGCTCGTGGACAAAGGTTCGTATAAGGCTCACTCGTTCGCGTTGTCCTGCAGAGAGTTCACTGAGTTTACTTAATTCGTACTTCTCCATCTCGAAATACTCGAGTAACTCCCTATACCAAGTCTCATCAATCGGAGTATCCATGATGTTTGCGAGCATCAATATATTGTCTCTCGTACTCATCTCCTCGAAAAAATCCCCATCAACAAAGTGGTATCCAAAGAGAGTAAAACGATTTCTCTGAAATTCCTCAGCTCTCGAGTTTCCGACGAATATAGCTCAAGAAGTTGGTGACAATATACCTCAGGCCAGCTTCAGAAATGTTGTTTTCCCACTTCCTGATGGTCAGGAGATGAGGATCTTCTCTCCAGGCGATATAGTGATAGAAAAATCCTGGATAATCCGTTGTTGGTTGTACTGAAAGGTGATATCCTTCAGTACGATGGTGTTCGGTTTTCTCTTGACCATTATTGTATCGGTTTGCGTATAGCGTCAGAGAAGCTCGTACTACCCGTGAGAGTTCGGGCAATCTCATCGATACGATAATAATGTCTCGCTTCAGGAAGTGGGAGCTTTGTATCTATTAGTCCTGCCTGATGGAGTACTGCATCAGAATGAGCTGGAAGAATCGTATATGTTCTTCATTCGAGTTTTTCTTTTCGGAGTGCATTCGCATGCATGAGTACACTCGTGGTACAGTTGTTCCAGAGAGTATTATAGAATTCCGGTTCACGATTGAGCTTATCCGCACGAATAATCATAGAACGGAAAAGTGCCTGTACTTTCTCCTTTGGGGTATTGATGGGATACATATATACTTCATTCTTTCTATAGTTGGTTCGTAGTTTTACAACATCGGACTCACTCGCGATGACATACTGGATTTCGAACAGATTGAGGATTCCCTTGAGCGCATCGAAAGATTCTCCCCGCTCCTTGCGAAGCTCTGCGGAAATCACTACATTCTTTCCTCCAGAAAATGAGAAAGAGAGCATCGTATGAGCAGGGCCATCTCTATCTGAAAAAGGAGTGATACTGTAGTATACTTTCTCTATCTCATCTAGATTGAAGCTATCAGTATAGTATCCTGGTGTGAATTCTGTATCTGTTTTCCAAGTATGATTGCGGATATTCTCGATGTTTACGATATTTCCAGACCAAGAAATTGTAGGTAAAACAGCATCCATATCCTCCCAATCTCGATAGAGAGACGGTTTTTGCGAGAGCCACCAAGCCAGTCCTATCGTGAGTACAAGGAGAAATACCAAGAGAAAAGCTCGCTCGAACCAGTACCAGATAATAGTAAGAGTTTTCCATATGATACAGAGCATTCTCTTCAGAACTATAAACAATATTGGCAGGGTTTTTACTTTCTTGGTAGTAGTTAGCACTTCTTTTTCTGTTATATCAGGTGCACGGATGACACGACGAGGAGACATAGTTATGAGTAGATTATAGAGATGTAGTATTTTTTTATTTCTTCCCAATACAGATGAAGTATTCTTCGAAGCTCCTATCTCGGCAGGCTTTTGGCTTGAATCGCGAGAGTTTTGCGTACTTTTCTTTGATGGGGCCTATGAGGTCGAGGATATCCTCTCAGACGAATACTTTGAGTACGGTGGTACCTCATTTTTTCAGAAATATATCAGCGACATCGAGGATAGCAAGATTGAGCTCGATAGAGCGGTATTGATCCACCCCCGTCATACCTGTTGTTGCTGGGGCGATATCAGAAGTTATGAGATCAAATTGTCCAATTTCTAAGCTATCGAGGAATGTTCGGATTTTCTCAAACTCGAAGACACTTTCTTGGAGGAGATGAATATTGGGGAAACCGAAATTAGGATCAATTTTCTGTATATCTATTCCCACAACTTTCCCTGCTTGTCAAACGATTTTTGCAATCACTTGGAGGAAGCTCCCAGGGGCACTTGCGACATCAAGGACGTTCATCTTTGGCTTGATGAGTCAGTACTTTTCCTGGATCTCAAGCAATTTGAAGGCACTTCTTGCTCGGTAGCCAAGCTGTTTGGCTTTCTCGAAATACTGGTCATGAACGATGAATTGCTTAGTCATAAATTTTGACAATCAAATGAATTCCAATAAGATACTCTGTCGGATTCGCGACAATCCTATTTTTTTTACATGGAAAATCAAGAGAAAAGGTGAGTATACCTGATTATTGACCTCGAGATGACCGGGTTGAACCCATTTCAACACGGAGTTATTGAAGTGGGGGCAATTGCACTTGATGAGCGCTTTGAGAATGTTGGGGAGTTTTTTATGGATCTCTGTCCTCCGAACAATGTCATCATTGACCCAAAAGCACTTGAATACAATGGTTTTACTCTTGATCGAATCGCTATGGGAAAATCCTATGAAGAATTTTGTGATTATTGGGATGGTTTTTATGAGACACATTTTGCGAATAAACCAATTATTGTCTGACAGTTTGTTACGGCTGATATTGCCTTTCTTGCGAGTATATTTTTTAATGCTCGTCGAGACAAGCTCTATGAAAAACTCGGAAATGATATTATCGATACCAAGTCAATCGCCAATCAGGCCAATGCTATTGCCCGCTATAATAAAATGTCTCTCCCATTCAAGAGTACGAGTCTCTCAAAACCAGGTGGACTCGCAGATGTTCTTCATATCACAGACTACACTGCCCATACTGCCAAAGGTGATATCATGGCAACACGTGAAGCGCTCCTCAGGTTTCTGAAGTTCAAAAAATAACTTCCTCAGGAATCACAAACATACGAAGCAGAAGTATAAAAACAAAGAAATCTCCTTGGAAAAGAGGAGATTTTTTGTATAATCCATTTGCTTTGTTTCCATGGTTTCTGTCATTCTGGGCTTGTTGAGGAATCTGCTCTTGTTTCTGTCATTGCGAAGAATGAAGCAATCCAACCACTACAAGTAATCCATTTCGATCTCGTCATTCTGAGCACCACGAAGAATCCAGTTCTAAGAGGTCATTTCGAGTGTAGTGAGAAATCTTCCTCTTAATGTTCCTGATACAAGACTTCTGTACTTTTGACGCCAAAAGTACCAAAAGCATTGGGGGAAGAAAAACTCGTTCGCTTCCACTCTTCAGAAATCTTCTTTCATTTAACTCAAACAGTTCCTTCCCCAAAACCCCGCCGACATCCCTTTTTTCTTCTTGAAACAACAAATAAGAATACATTCCAAAGCCCTAAATACTCTCTACTAATACTTCTTTTTATGACTTACCCAACCAACTGGAATCTTGCCCGATACTTCTACTCTGGTCTTGATGATGCTAAGCTTGCTTCAGATATTGCGCAGATTCTTCCTCGTACTATTGCTTTCGCCGAGAAATATGAGAAAACCTTTGCGAGTTTTATTGATTCGGAGCAAATTCTCGAGTTCTATACTGACTATACGACCCTCTCACATGAGATGGCAACACCGAGTTATTATCTGTTCTATCGTTCATCACTCGATACTCAGGATCTTGATGTGACCAAGAAGATGGGGGAAGTAGATTATATCCACACTGAAGCGTCGAATAGACTCCTTTTTGTCGCGCAAGGATGGAAATTTATCGGATATGACCGAATCATGACATGGGCCAATGACCCAAAACTTGCCAAATACAAGAATGATCTCATCTCTACCGCGAATAGTATCAAGTATATTCTCAGTGAACGAGAGGAGTATGTATTGAATATGAAGTCTCGCCCTCTTGGACTCGCGAACTCTCTCCATGATGAGCTCACTGGCTCATATGAGTTCATGATGAATTTAGATGGTGAGGAGAAAAAACTCACAGAAGAGGAAGTCCGTTCTTATCGACAACATACTGATAGGAGTATCCGTATGGAATCGTACAAGTCTCTCCGTCGAGTCTACAATAGCAAACAAAACCAGATAGCTCTCGGAAATATCTATGCCTCTATTGTGAAAGATTGGACGAGTGAAATCCGCATGAGAGGCTATAATAACAACGTCATAGCTCAGCGTAATATCTCTGAAGAGATGGATGATGAGGTGGTGAATCTCCTCCTCAGTGAGATCGAGAAAGCATATCCTATCTACGTAAGATTTCTCAAGGCAAAGGCAAAGATGCTCACTCTTGAGTCTGATTTTGCAGTATTTGATACTTCTGCGCCGCTTGGGAAGTCAGACAAGGACTTCACCTTCGAGGAGGCGTACGCACTCCATCTCTCTATCATGCAGGATTTTGATACTGACTTCTACGAGTACTCCAAGCGCATGATAGAGGAGGAACGTATCGATGTATTTCCTCGCGCAGGGAAGCGTGGCGGTGCATTCGCGAGCTATCGCAAAGGCGAGGAATCATTTGTCCTCCTCAACTTCACGGGCAAGCTCCGCGATGTATCGACGATTTCTCACGAACTCGGGCACGCTATCCATGGTCATCTCTCTCAAGTGCAAGAAGCTCCTGTTTACGATTCGCCGCTTTCTATGGCGGAGACTGCCTCTATCTTCTCTGAGATGCTCCTCGGTGAGAAGGTGAAGTCTATTGTATCGGCCGAGGAGTACAAGGACTACCTCAATGAACGTCTCGGCGATATCTTCGCGACCATATTCCGTCAGGTGCAATATGTCGTGTTCGAGAAGCAGGTACATGAGGCAATTCACGCTGGGCAAGAGCTCTCCTACAAGGACCTCAACAAGCTCTGGCGAACCGAGCAAGACAAGCTCTACGGAGGGGTGGTACAGTATGATGTACCAGCGGAGGACGAGTCTGGCTGGTCGATGATACCGCATATCTTCCATACGCCGTTTTACTGCTATGCGTACGCGTTCGGGAATCTCCTCACGTTTGCGCTCTACAATCAGGTAAAGAGTGGAACTCTCTCCGTCGAAGACTACAAAGATATCCTCCGCGCTGGTGGCTCCGAGCGTCCACGAGATCTCCTCCAAAAGTACGGCATCGACATTGCTGCACCAGAGTTCTACCAGTCAGGATTGCGTGAGGTGGAGAAGATGGTGGAGGAGTTTGAGAGCTTAATTTAAGATTTTATGAACATTGATAAAACTTCATTCTGGAAATGGGCATATTCAGATTTTCTTTCCAATACGAATCGATCAGTATTGGGCGAATTTATAGTTCATGAAGCATTGCAATTATGAGATGATAAAAGAATAGAATGGGATAATGTTGATTTGCGATATAATGAATTAAAGATCGAAGTAAAAACATCCGCATATATCCAGTCTTGGAGCCAGAATAAATTATCAAGAATAGTATTTGATATCGCACCTCGCAAAAAGGCATGGGATTCTGTTTTGAATACTACGGGTAATTCAAAATGAAGAGAGGCTGACGTGTACGTATTTTGTCTTTTGAATCTTCGAGACAAGGAATCAGCAATAGAAAGTGAAATTCTGGATATGAAGAATTGGAGTTTCTATATAGTGAAAACGGATACATTGAATTCGATATTTCCTGAACAAAAGTCTATCTCTCTCATAAAATTGGAAACTATTTCCAAATCAGTTTCCTTTTCTGAAGTAAAAAATTTTTTCTAATGCCCATACCGCTCCAATCCCCATACCCGAATATATTGCCATTTCTCGGAGGTATCTCATCCAAGTACTGGAAGAGTGGTATTGTACCCTGAGGGAGCATCCTCACCATAGGGGCTCCACCTATTGATACTGAGTACCTCTATCTCATGGCATACAGTCCGAATCCATGAACCGTATCCTATACTCCTGATGGTATATATCCACAATTCTCAGAATCAGCACTTGGTAATGAGTATCGTGGGCAGTGTGTCGCCCTCGCGAAGGCAATAGTTGACAAGCGTGAGACGCCGACGAGCCAGTGGAAACCATTCCAGTCACTCACTGATTTTATAGCCACGCCAGAGAGTCACTTGCCGTCGCTCTATCATGGCATGATTATTGCGTGTTTTGACAGCAAGGAGAACTATGCTCTTGCTGCGGCGAATCGCAAGCATGTCGCGATACTCCTGGATATCACACGAGATACGAGTGGTAAACCCAAGTCGATAACCGTTATTGACCAGAACTACTACAATTATGCTCCATACGCACAGTACGCTGGCAAGATTGCACGACATGTGATTCCTTGGGGAACGGCAACACAAAAATGAGTTGCCTTTGCACGGAATTATCATCTGGTCAGTTTCTAATATTCCATGAAAACACTTTTACGACAGCACATTCCTGAAGATTTCGTCTACTATCGTACGGGTTCAAGGGTATTCTATGACCACTATGCTAACAATACTCGACTTGTTGTCGGGAAGGCTGGAAGATGACATGAGTTTTTTACTGCCTATCAGATATTTCCAGGATTTTGGAGTATCAATCATGAGAAACATGATACAGAACTCTCAGATGAGCTCTTGGCTTCGTATGGCATCAGGCATGGGATTATCTTCTGGGCGCCACTTCGCCTCATAGAAAAGCCAGCCTGATATCATAGATTGCCTACTTGGTATACGAAACGAAGCCTACATTCGTCTCGTTCCGCATTTTCCATACTTGATACCGAAGAATATTGGAATAAGTGGTCGTCAAAGGCTCGAGCTCATCGTCGTCATGTACTGGAGAATATCGAGAAATGAGTGATCACTATCGAGCGTCAAGTTCCTATTGAGGATTTTCTCGAATATTATCAGAAGACAAAACTCCACGATCCAAATCAGAAATTCGTCTCGTATATTACAAAAAAACTCTTTGCTCATCCTGAAGATGGGTATCGTGCGTATTTTATCCGTGTTAATGGAGAGGTTCTCGCAGGAGCAGTATTTATCGATGAGGGAACAACGAGCGAGTATTGGGCCTCATTTTATCATGATGAGGGGCATCCATACCGTCTCGGAATTGCGATGATGGATGCATGGTTCCTTGACTCATACAGAAAATGAATAAAATACTGTGACCTTGACCATATGCGAGATACTGGACAATCATCAAGCTATGCTGGATATACGAAATTCAAGGAGTCTATCGCTGAGTATGATGTGTTTTTCCATGATATGTGGGTAAAAATCTTTTAGGATTGTTTATGTTTCTGAATTTATCATTTCGTAGGTCTTTGAATGAAGTGAGTGATACTCTTGTGGCGAATCCCTTACGAGCTCAACTTCTGAGAAGTTACCACTTTTCATTCTCATAATTGCAAGAAAAAGAGATTTCTCGCAAGCTCGAAATGACAAAAAATCTAAGATGGTCTAAAATTCTCTTAATGTATCAAAATTTCTAATATTTCCCTTATGAACTACTCACTTCTCTCTCGCTCCTACGATCTCCGTGGTATCTACGGCGTTGATATTGATGAAGATTTTTTCTTCCGTCTTGGATACGCTTTCGTGAAAGTAACCGAGAAAAAACGCATCGCACTCGGGTATGATGCGCGTTTGTCTTCTAAAGCTTTAAAGGATGCTTTTATCCGTGGAGCTTCTCTCGCGGGTGCGATGATTATCGATATCGGACTCTGTTCTTCGGATATGCTCTCATTTGCTACGTGTCACTATGATGATGTTGAGGCAGGAGGCATGATAACCGCGAGCCATAACCCAAAAGAGTACAATGGATTCAAGTCGCTCGCACACTCAGCAGAGCCATACAATCTCAAGAAATATGGTCCAGTCATGGTCGAGATTATGCAGTCGCTTGAGATTCCAGCTGGAGAAATAGTTCAGAATATCGAATATCGTGATGTGAGTGATGACTGGGTGAATCATATTGCTCAGTTTGTTGGTGATGATGTTGATTTTTCATGATTTACAATTGTGGCTGATGGTGGGAACGGGAGCGCAGGAACTTTTATGCAAAAGCTCTCAGAGAAATTTGGTTTTACGATGATTCCACTTTTCCTTGAACCAGATGGGAATTTCCCGAATCATCATCCGAATCCGATGCTTGAGAAAAACCGCCAAGATGCGAAAAATGCTCTCCTGGAACATCAAGCTGATGTTGCCTTCATCTTTGATGGTGATGCAGATCGCATCATGCTCCTCGATGATGTTGGGGGTGTGGTTACTTCTGGTATTATGTCGTCTGTGATTGTCGCAGAGCTCTCAGAAAAATATCCAAATGCTGGATATATTGGAAATGCTACGATTTCTCATATTTTCCGTGATACGGTCGAGAAACTCGGAGGATTCTATGAACGGGAAATGGTTGGACACGTCTATATCCGCGAACATATGATGAAAAACCCAGCCATCGTCTATGCCTGAGAACATTCGGCGCATAACTTTTTCCGTGATAACTACTATATGGATAGTGGGATTATGGCGGGAATGGTTTTCCTTGCTGCGGTGGCTCGTCAAGGGAAGAAGATTTCCGATGTTACTCGTGAATACAGGCAATATGTGACTCTTGAGGAAACCAATTTTGAGGTTCCAGATCCAAAGTGAGCCATAGAGCAGTTGGCCGACCTCTACAAACATGAAGACCATGATCTTTTTGATGGGATTACCGTTCGTTATCCTGACGGAAGCTGGTGGAATTTTCGTCCATCGTCCAATGAACCACTCCTGCGTCTCAATATGGAAGCGAGAACAGAGGAGAGATTTGATGTACTCTATGGAGAAATCATGGAGCATATTCGTACTTTTTGAGAGGCGAGTGAGAATTAGTTTTTTTTGATTTTGTTTTTTTGATTTATATTTCACTTATCTCTTAAATTGTGATACAATAGTAGTATATTGTATTTATGCAGACCAAAGACGATCTCATCCGTGAAAATACCATACTGCGTGCTCGACTTGAACTCGCAGAGCGATGGATGCAGCGTGAAGTACAGAGAGCAATGCAAGAGATCCAGACACAATCAGTGAAGTCGCAAGCAAGAAAACATTTCGCGAATCTCCTTGAAGAAGAGGGGACGGATATTATTGCCAGTCGTATTTATGAGACTTTTGGTGATAGTTTACAGAGTGCACCAGAATTCACCCTTGAGCGCCTCATTGATGCCGAGATATACTGGCAGACTCTCCAGAAATATCCAACTATGGATGGTCTTCCAGTTATTCTGGCGTACCAGAAGATTCTGGATGCCTGGGTAGAAGAGAAGTTGATTCGAGATTTTCGTTTCCATCATCGCGACCAGAGTGAGATGAAACGTGGCGATTCAGACATAATGAATATGAGGACTGGATTACCTCATTCTTCGCAATGACAGAGACAAGATGGGCTCGAAAGGGATATTCAGAATATTATCACCAAAAAATATACTCTCTCGATTGGTCGACTGTATCAGATACTTGAGCAATTTCGTGAAGACTCCATTCTCCCTCTTGATACAGGTGGTAGGGGGAATGTAGTTTCTGGGATTGTAGATTTCTGGAACAAAAAGAGTCCTGAAATCCTTACCATTCTCATTTCTGATGATTTTTTTGTACCATTTTCTGAGCTCATGAATCGTGAAATCTTCACAAAAAAACGTCACGAGACAAAGGTGACGTTTAGTGATGTGAAGAAGACACGGGAGATCTTGATAGAAAAAGGAATACTTCTTTTTTTATTTAAGTTTTAAGATTCTACTTCATGGGTCATCTATTATTGCTTCATGATTTCCTGCTACTAGCATAGCATCTAACAGATTTTGCATTTTCCGACTTACTGCTCCTGTCCATAATATTTCTGATGGAACACGATAGTCTAGAGGAAAATATACTGTAACATCAGGAATGTAGGGTGTACATCCAGATGGTATTTCAGATTCTTCTAATTTTACAGTATGCACTAACTCTTGATGTATGAATCAACAGGAGGGGTTATACTTCAAATCTGAAGTCGGAGGTGTTATTTTTCAGTCAGATAAGTGGGTATTCACCAAAGCAGGCATCCCTTGTATTTTCCCCGAAGTTATGCCCATGACTTGTTGAGTTTGATTCAAAGTGTTATTTATGACTTTTGGAATGGGTATTGGAGAAGGCGTGACAGCCATCCCCATACAAAAAGCAAGGGCCGTGCGAAGAATAGACATAGTCTGTATAAGTAAGGATTCTATATATTAAATTAAACTATGTTTATTTGTCAAATTATTTTTTGAAATAAGAGAAATTTTCTTAGATTTTTCTCTATAATCTAAATCATGATTTTTCTCGGTATTGACCCATGAACCGCGACGACGGGTTTTGCTTTTCTCGAAAAAGAAGGGCAACATTTTCGTATTCTTGATTTCGGAGTGATTCGTACTCCTGCTGGACTCTCTCTTGCTGAGAGGCTTCTCCTTATCTCCAAGGATCTCCGTGAGCTCCTTGATGTCTACAAGCCAATACTTGCATGAATGGAAAAACTTTTTTTCCTCCGAAATGTTACCAATGGTATCGATGTGGCTCAGTCTCGAGGTGTAATGCTCCATACGCTGGCTGAACGATGAATCCAGGTGATAGAATTCACTCCCCTTCAGGTAAAGCAGGGAATTACTGGAAATGGAAACGCAAAAAAACCACAAATTCAAAAAGCGCTCCAGATGATTCTCCGTCTCAAAGAAATACCAAAACCTGACGATGCTGCGGATGCTCTTGGTATCGCGTACCTTACTTCGTTGAAATTTAGAGCGTAGTTTTCCATTATTCTGAGCTTCGCCAAGAATCCAGGATTTCCTAAGGAAATGCGGAAAAACTTCGAATTTTATCGTCATAAAAATTTGTTTCTCACTCACTTACAGATTAGTGAGCTCCTTTCGAAAAAATTTTTCTTTCTCAAACTTCTCGTTTTTGCACATTTCCAGTATTTTTCCGTATTTCCCTAAATCACACAAACTCCTTTGCTCAAGAGGTTTATGATTGTATATAAGAATCCGGAACGCATAACATAAAATTTGCATACTGAAGAAAACAATCAAGAAAAGAATAAACTCCAGTTTTTTCCTTGCTTTCCGCTCGGGGTTCAATACAATCGTCATAATTCACTTTTTGCTTCATGTCGTTTATTGTGGCATTAGCTCAGACATTCCAAGTAACAGAATTTGATATCCTGCTTTTTCTCGGGATTTTTCTCGTATCGGCAGTTTTTTATAACTATCTCACTCTCCATCAAATATTTGAGGCAGCGTTTGGTGCTATTGTTGGACTCGGAGTCTATATTCTCCTCTCAGTTCTTCTGGTATGAAATGTTACACTTGGGAGTGAGCCAGGGATTTTCCCTGTAGGATTCTCTGTTATGATTGTAAGTATTGCAATATATCTTGTGTATATACTGGCAGTATTGTTTCCGATGCATGGATGATTGGTTATTTCGGAACCAACACATCCAGTTTTGTATACGCTTCAGTATTTCGGTGTTTCCATGTTTCTATTGTATAGTATGTTCGCGACAGTATTGTATATGACAGAGCAGGTATATCTTTTCAAAGTTGCTACGGTATTTAGTTTCTTTCAAGGTTGGATATATTATACTGAAATTGTTCAGCAATCAGCCGTATATTCGTATATTATTTCACACCAGAATATTATTATCCCTCTTGGAGTATTGCTCATGCTCTACAAACTCCTACTTTCGAATATTATCAATGCCGCCCTTCTCTCTATCTGGTTCAATCTCTCTCATGTTGGATTTTACCGAAAGAAAGATGATTCGCATTATCGTGTAGAGTTTCATGAAGTTGCTGGGCATAGTGATGGGAATCATGATGATCATAATCATGGTAATGACGATCATGGGAATACTGCTCACGGAAATTGGGGTGCTCATCATTAGTTCATTTTGGTCATCTCTTCAACTATGGCATTTTTCCGAGTCAGATGGGGACAAATTCCTATATATTTAGCAAAAGGATGAATACTTTTTTCATTACTTTTTCTGACTTCGTGCTTCTCAGAGTACACGGAGCATTATTTTTCTGAGCATTATGAGAGTGCTTCAGGTGAGATTTGAGCTCCTTCCTTTGTTTCGGCAGAAGTTTTTGTTTTGCCAGATACAACCATACAAAAAAGGATTATAGAGTCTATGAACCATGCTTGAGAGAGGATTTTTATTGAGATATATACCTGGACGGATACATCAATCCTTGATGCTGTTATTCATGCGGCAAAAAGGTGAGTTGATGTGAAGGTCGTGCTCGAACGAAATGTTTACGGAACACCTTTTATTAATAGGAAAATATATGAATCTCTCATGAACGCTGATATTCCAGTAGTGTATGCAGATAATATGCGATATGTGTTTACGCATGCAAAATTTTTCTTGATTGATGATACGTACTTCATTAGCACTGGGAATTGGACAAAATCATTTTTTACAAAAAATAGGGACACCATTATCACAGGGAAGGATCTGGTACTTACTGCCTTTCTTGAGCGGATATTTTATGCTGATTTCTCTCATAAGTCCTTTCTTGATCTGAAAAAGATACCAAACGATGTTGTAGTATCACCACTGAATAGCCGTGATTTCTTTGATAATTTACTGCTTTCCACGAATACATCGATGTATTTCTATACGCAGACGTTTACTGATACTCAGTTACTTGAGAAGCTTGATATTCAGGTAAAAAATGGAAAAGATATAAAGGTTTGTGTTGCTGATAACAAAGGAAATAGAGAAACACTCACAGGAAAGAGTTTCCCGGTAACATTCGTAAAAAAGCCGTATATTCATACAAAGATTATTTTTCAGGATGGAGATAATATATTTCTCTGAAGTCAGAACCTGAGTCAGAATTCTCTCGATAATAACAGGGAAATAGGTGTATTTATACGAAAAAATGATTGAATCTATCAGAATTTATTCTCTTTCTTCCAAAAAGATTGTATATTTCGGTAATTTTTTGCCTTTTTCTTGATTAAATGATATAGTTGGTGTATCAATTAAACTTTTCGAAGATGTTTACCTTCTTAAAAAATCTCTTCTTTACGATTTTTGCATGAGGAATTGCCTCTTTCTTCGTTATTTCTTCTTTTGTATTTTGACAAGCATCGGATTCTCCAGTGCATGAACAAGTACAGGAGAATGTGGTAAAGAAATATGTTCTGAGTGAATGAAAGACGGAAGAAAATGTAAAAACTCTTGTCTATAACGAGATCAAAAACGGAGAAATTTCCAGTTTTGATAAAAATTCAATTCTTTATGTTGAGTTTTGACGACTTGCTTCTGCCTTTGTTCTTCCGAGTGGAACTGGATGAGTTATGGCGAGCACGGATGTACTTACGCTTTCTGGGCATGAGGTTTCTCTCACACAAGAAAACCCAATAATTCTCTCTTTATACGACCCATTTTCTACGTACACGGTTCATTCTCCCAAAGGTGATTTCTCTATCAATCAGATTACGAATGGCAGTCTGTATATCGGAGCAGAATCAAATGGCACCATTTCTCTCTATTCTATAGATTCAGTGGTAAAGCTCGATTTTCTCTCCAAGGGTGAATATATGGCAGATATTGTGCTCTTTCCTGGCATGTATGTTCGATTTAATCCAGCATTTAACTATATTTTCAAGGGTGTAACTGATCCATTTCGTGTAGCGCAAGTGGTTGGATCTGATAATGCTCAGGATAGTAGTATGTGAACCACGGGTATAGAGTTTATCAATCCTCGTATGGATATTGGTTGAAATAGTGATACCTTCTTTGTGTATCGTCTTCCTCCAAGTACACGAATACTTTTCCAGATGCTTCATACAATGTTTCATGATAAAGTAGCCCAGATAGATATAATGAAATCATATGCAAATAGTGCTGCCTATTCATCAGATCTTGCAGGAAGCATGTGGCTGAAGAATCCAGCAAAGATTAATCACTTTCTCTTGCTAGAACTTAAGGGAACCCTCTCTCAGGGACTTCAATCTCAGACTACATTTGATGCATTTAATCGAAAAATAGCTCAAATTCGGGAGCGGGCAAAAGTCTTGGCAATCGGAAACACTGTAAATGCCACCTTTGAGGAATTTCTCACCAATGGTCGTTTTGCTCTTTTTAGTAATACGGTAAGTCCCAAATATGAACGAATTTATCAGGAGGTAGCCTCAATTGTAGGAATTACTCCGACTACATGAAAGGCAAAACTCTTCCAAAGACTTTCTGATATTTATTCTCATAACCTTGTTGCCCAGAAAAAAGATCTCTCGTTTTCAAAGATTGATACCTATTTACCAACAGCACTCGAGCTCCAATGAACTCTTGAATCAGAAGACATTAGTCATAAAGATTATTTCGATATTGCACTGTATGCATACTCCCTTCTTGAAAAGGCAAAAAATGGACGATTGCTTGAACCACAGGCACTTACAGCACGTCCAACATTTCAACTCTTGTCTACATTATTTATAGCAACGAGTAAGTATGCATCGTCTGTTGAGGATTTGGATCAGAGAAACAAGACATATAGAAGTATTGCATTGAATTTTTATGAACCAATGCTCCAAGTCCTCACAAGATCACTGTTTTCTTATTATACTACTACGGATGAGAATGGACATCTATTTCTCAATGAGAAAGCTATTAATAATGAGGGCAAGATTCGTATTCCTCGAGAGCTTATCCGTGATTATAAGGCTATTGATAATACCACTCGTGGAGTTCTTGCTGAAATACAGCCAGCATACCTCGGTGAGAATGACACAAAGGTGTTTACCAGCATCAAACAATCTACCCTAAGAATTCGTGCGTTTGCTGGAATATTGGCAGATGATATCTATCGCACATATCAACTTAGTCCATATCTATCAGTTGAAGATTATGGGGTATTTCTTCCACAGTTATCTGATGATAATAGCTCGGTTGTTGTTGATACTGAGTTGATTAACACTGAAACTCCAGCAACAGAAGCTCAGCCTGATGCCTCTTCCTCTTCTCAGAGTCCAGCAGAATCCAACACTGAAACTCCAGCAACAGAAGCTCAGCCTGATGCCCCTTCTCAGAGTCCAGCAGAATCCAACACTGTAACACCAGCCATAGAAGTTCAGTCAAGAGAAACACAGCCATCATCGGTTGCTACTCCTAATGCAGAAAATAGTCCTCAGTTGCCAACTCAAACAGAAGTAACTCAACCCGTTAATTAGTACAATTTTCCTGTTTCCATTGCTGTATTCGTTTCTTATCCCCAGAGAGTAATGCCTCTGGAACCCGAATATCCTCAAATATCTCAGGTCGTGAATATTGGGGGTATTCTTTTTTTCTCATCAGCTCATGGCTAAATGACTCTTCTCGTAAAGACTCTTCACTGAGCACTCCTGGAATAAGTCGAACCATGCTATCTATGAGTACAAGCGCTCCAAGTTCTCCACTTGAGAGGACGTATTCGCCGATAGAAATTTTTTGTATAGGGAAAAGTTCAAATATTCTCTCATCTATTCCTTCATAGTGACCGCAGATGATACAGAACTGCTTATTGGTTGTGTCAGTTTCTTGTGTAAGACGTTCACTCAGCTCTTGATGCAGTACTTTTCCTGCTGGTGACATAAGGAGAAGTTCCATAAGTCCGTATTTGCCGATAAGCTCTCGTAGGGCTCGGGTAAGAGGTTCTACAGTAATAATGGTACCAGATCATCAGCCATAGGGTCTATCATCAACTCGTCTCGTGTTACGTACGGTCCAATCAGTGAGATTATGGAGAAAATAGCGAAAGAGCCCCTTTTCTTGGGCTCTCTGCATAATACTAGAATCGAGATAGGTTCTCATGCTCTCAGGGAAGAGTGAGATTATATGAACGGTGAGCATTGATAACTATTGGATATCAACGATTTCAACATCAAAATAAAGAGTTTTTCCCATAAGTGGATGTCATTGAGCAACAGTTACCACATCCTCCTTAATATCTTGGATGGTAATCTTTCCTTGAGGAGTATCAATAGACTCACCAACAGCAAACTTCTTATCAAAGAATGGGCTTTGCTTGTTAGTTACCTCAAGAGTAACCCCGGTACCTTCAATCTTAGTAATCTTGAAAGTAGCACTTCCATCAGGTGAGTTAGCAACAGCTCCTACTTCAAGTTTTTTCTTGTAAAAAGGATTATCAGTGTTTGAGATTTCAAGAGTAATTACAGTGTCAGTTACTGCTGTAACTTTCGCTGTAGCATCGTTTGCTCCGGTAAATACATCACCCACCTTTGCTCCTTGCATATCCTGTCGGAGTTGGCTTTTTTCAACGGTTTGAGTTACAGTATCTCCAAATACTGCCTTATCTTGAGTGATGGTAAGTACTGGGGCAATCTGGTATTTTGGAACTTCTCGACTTACAGGCTCTGTTCCATAGCCGAGCTCAGGAGTTACCATAATAGTTTTTTTCTCACCTTTCTTCATTCCGATGAGACCTTGTTCAAAGCCTGGAATAACCCCATTGCTACCAATAATTACCTGAAATGGCTGGTATTGAGCACCAGTCGTGTAAAGATTGTTTGCCATAGCAACATCTTGAAGAGTTGTTTCAATAATTGCTCCATCTTGAGAATCTCCTCGGAGTGTATAGTTGAGAGAAACGATAGTTCCAGATTCAACCTGATTAGGAGTTACTTTTGCTACCGTGTCAGTAGTGCCTGTATTACCATTTACGGTGTCAGTGTTATTAGACATGATGCCAAATGAGCACCCAGAAAGTGCGAGCACGAGAATTGAGGAAACGAGTATATAACGCATAAATAATAAAATAGAATAATAAAAACGATATTATTCTATGAGATATTTTGTTTTTTCAACCCCATTAGGGCTATCTCTATTGAGAAAATACGTCATAATTCAACATCTTGAAGTCATTTTCCGCTTTTATAAGCCATATTTGCCTTTACTAATTCTTGATATATTTGTGCTAATTTCTCATAAGGAAGCTTTCATGAAAGGGATTTCTTGAGGACGAATGGATGTATTTTTATGATTTTTGCGATATCATTTTCTGTTTTTCAATGATTTGCAAGAAACTTTACATACAAATGACCTCGAAGAAGTCCAATCATGGATATGAGGAACTCAACAGGACTGGTGGTTTCCAGTATTTTCCTACACAGAACGATGCTTTCCTGGATTTTTCCAGAAAGCACCAAATCAATAAAGTCAAATATTTTCCCTCCTGATGGTATGTGAATAAAATCAGTGATAGTGATAGCAGTATTGAGAGAGGCACATTCAAGGGTTGTTGCTATGGTGTGTCAGATATTTGGATTTCTGTTTTCTTCTTCTTGATTTGCCTCAGAGTTCTTATATATGGTGAGAATCTTTTGTAGGGATTCTTTGGGTATAGAATCAAATCTTTCACTCCATTTTTCTATACTCCATAGAGTATCTATTTTTCTATTGTCAGCATTCTCTGTGAGCCATTTTAGCAGTCATTCTTCTTTTTTTGAGATATTATGAAACAGACAGAAATGATCATCAGGAATACTGTCTCCAATTGTTTCAAGGATTTCCTCCAGTCCGCCATTTTTTGTTTTTCGATCGACTCATCCAGAGAAAATAAAGAGTCTTTTGTTTGCAAAGAGTCCTGTTGTAGTGAGATTGTCTCGTACCAGTGGAAAATCACCTCTATTTTCGAGACGAATCCGTTCTATGTTGAGTTCTCCATATTTTTCTTCGAATATTCATATCCATCGGAGCACTTCGAGCTCGACCCCGTAGCTATCATTTCCAGTTATGTATATGAGGTTTTTTTTCATGAAATGGATTCTAAATCTTGCATTATAAGGCTTATTGTGTCTTCCTCCAAACTATGTACTTTTCATAATTGAAAAGAACCAAAAGCTTCTTCTTTTCGGTTTGCTCGTTTTGTATTCTGTTTCCGACTCGTTTTCTAAAATTGCAAAATTCAGAAACGTTGCAATTTTCACGAAAACTTAGTCGACAGAAAAACAAAACTCACAAAAATAAAGAAGCAAATATTGGAATCAGGATGTCTATTTCTTGAGCAAATCCCGAATCTCCGTGAGGAGTTCGATATCGGTTGGTCCTGGTGCTTCCTTTGGTTTTTTTGGCATCGCCTTGTTCATGAGTTTTATCACCAAAAAGATACAAAATGCAATGATGACAAAGTTGATGCTAATAGTGACAAAATTTCCCCATGCGAGAACTGCTCCAGCCTTTTTTGCATCAGCAAGAGGCATTCCAGCAGTTACTGTCATATTCCCAAAGGCATAATACATATTCGAGAAATCAAGACCCCCAGTGAGTTTCCCAATGACTGGCATGATAATATCCTCTACCAGAGAAGTCACAATCTTGCCAAATGCTCCACCAATAACAACCGCCACAGCGAGATCTACCACGTTTCCCTTGATGGCAAAATCGCGAAATTCTTTGAATATCGACATAAAAGAAGAAGTTAAGAATAAGAATGTATGTATTGTATGGAGTTTTTTTCATATTTCCACTTTACTTTGTTTATTTTTTGCCAATAGTGTTGATAATTATTGTTTTATGAGAAAAATTGTTTTTTTCATTGTTGCGCTCTTATTTCTGGGGATACTTGGTATCGGATATTTTGTTGGGAATCACTTTTTTTTCGGGAAACATCGAGTGGTCATCCTCACATCGATAGATCCGTCTACATGACAGATAACGCAGAAGGGAATGGGATATTATATCAATAATGATATCCTCATAACGAGTGCTCATGTTGTTTCGGACGATCGCAGCATCTATCGGGCAATGAGTATTGCATGAGTCATGAGCGAGAATCTCTCTGTGCAGATGCGATTTTCAGAGAGGGATATTGCCTTCTTGAATGCCTGAGAAACGGGCATATCATACACGATAAAAACTCTCCTAGTAGATCCTGATGTATCCGTTGGAGATAGCCTCAGTATACCATTATTCCGCTCCTGAGCTCTCATATGGATTGATGCACATGTTGCCTCCATTGACACTCGAGTTCTCGCCTATGACGAGAGGGGACAGACACGCATCTTCTCAGGCATCATCCTCCCAGATACGCCATTTCTCCCTGGAGATAGCGGAGCTCCGATATTTACCAAGTGGGGTAAGCTCATCGATGTAGTGCATGTGGAGTAGCGAGTTGGTAAGACAGGCGAGAATAGTAAGAGAAGGAAAAATAGACAAGAAAAAACCTAACCGGTTAAGGGTTAGGTTTTATTTGTTGAAGAATTCGTCTTTAATTGCTTTTATTATTTCATCGAGTTTCTTTGGGTCACTAATTATTCAAGATAGAGCAGTCCTAAGTGATTCCTTTGTAAATTGTCATTTGAGAGAAACATTACCCTCGATTCACTTAGCTATCTCAGTTGCAGAATTATTGAGGGTTACTTTAGTATCTTGGTTGGTAATATTTCAAACTGAGAGAATAATATGATTTTGTTGTTTTCCATCTACTACTGCTTTAGTTCATCCTGATACTCAATTAATTCAAGTTGGATTTTCTCCATTACCTGATGTTCATCCTTTTCAGTACTTTTCTGTTACATTTCTTGCATCTATGTTACTGAAGTTTGATCCGCGGAGATCTCCACCAAGAAGTCATTGAAGCTTATAACTATCGTTTTCATTAAAATCCTGTTTTCAATCTTTAAGCTTCTCGACAAGCTTCTTGATTTCCAATTTTTCAGTCTGACCGTATTGATTGTTCTTTTCCACCATTCACATTATTTTATCAGTTTCTAATTTCTTTAGTTCTTGAAGTCCATTATTTCTGAATCAAGTTTGAGTCATGCTCCGTGCAGCTTCTTGGAGTCATTGAGCATTATTTGTAAGAGCATCTCTGAGTTTCATAACTTCCTCTGTACTTGCTCATCCAGTTTGGCTTTTGATAATCTTTCCTAATGTACTAGCTTCAAACCTTTTATTTGCCGCATACTCAGGTATCTGTCCAAGTCACGTTATAGTCTTGTTCATACCAGCTATACTTCCACCCGGGAATGGGAGCGGTGTATACTTTGGTAGATCCTTTGCTAGGCCACCAAGCTTGTTTCCGATTTCCTCAAATGGTTTGACAGCGGCATCAACCGCCTTGCTCACTCACTTTGCTGCCATAAATGCTGCCCAGATAAAGACAAGAGCGATAATATCTATTATAATCGTTCATAGGGAATTTCCTGCAGCATCAAGCGCACCAAATATCTCAATATCGTTCTTATTATTTGATGCTGGTCACTCAAAGGTCCAGCTTATTCCTCATATTGTTACGGTCGTTTGGGTTGCATTCATAGTTTGCCCTTCAGCATCTTTCCCTTTATCAACTTTTTTAGCTAGTATTTGGTTTTCTGGAATACCAAACAAGACAATACATTTTGTGCCGCTTTCAGATGTACCTGAACACTTGTCTCACTGTATTCATTTCTGTCCAGTCATCAAGGCTGAGACAATGACGAGACCAAATGAGAGTGTAATACCAACTACTGCAGGCACAAATGCGAGACCAATAAATTCTTTGAGACTAAAGTCATTCATCTTTTCTCCGAGGATATCCTTGCCTAGGACAAAATGGAGCGTAAAGAGAGGTGAGAATATAGCGTACATCCAGAGTTTAATAGCTCGCACGAGGAGTATAAAAATTAGCGCAATCACAAGAATACCAAAGACAAAGAACATGAGTACCCCAATAATACCTCGATGAACGAGTTGTATAGCCGCACTAATTACGTCGGTCGTACTACTAATATCTTGAATCTTTTCAAACTTAAATATACCATATCCATATGATACTAGGGGTGCCCATTGTCAGCCAGCATTTTGTGTAAATTTTGCTACTGAGAGACAAGAACCCTCATTTTCCTTACAGTCAGCTATTTTTTTCTGAATATAGCCACTGTTTGTATTGCTATTAAACTCAAGTTCTTTTGGTATTCTTGGTTTTGTCATCCATTCATCACTAATATTGAGTTTTGCAAGAGTATCTTGGGGTATTGTTATTACTGATGCCGTTACTACGCTCGCAAGGGATATCGTCCATTGGACAAACCACCAAGTAAATGGTACCATGATGATACCGAGTGCGAGTTTCGGAAGGAGTGCTTTGTAGGAATACTTCTCTTGATTGAACATCGTCGCGAGAGCAATCACTATGAGGAGTATAGCATAGATGACATACAGGATATTGGAAACCGTTACCCAGAGAGAGTGCATGACTCCACGGAGGCCAAAGAGGTCTCCACTCGTCCAATCTGGAGACATGAGCCATGAGGCAAGGATAATAGCAGGGGCACAGATTGCTGTGATAACGCCCATTGCCATATTCAGGTACTCAATCATAGTGTTCCACTTCTCGGATACAGTATCTTTATTTGCTTGGTCGGCAGCAAATATACTCGGAACTCATCCTATACTATAGCTGGTGATAGCATTACCTGATGATTGTTTCTCGATGCTCACAAAAAATCCCCCCAAACCAATCAGGGCGATGAGAGAAGATGTAAGGATTTTTCGTATCATGATGCTATTAGACCACAATTTGTTTTTTTTTGCAAATATTTCCTCTTTTTATTGGATGGATTGTTTTGCTTTTGCTTCAGATTCAGTTTGAATGAGATTGAGATCTTTGAGGAGATTGGTTCCAGAGCTTGGAATTGTCACCACAGCTCGTTTGATAAGAGCCTCTCGATTGCTTGAGAGAACTTCGATAAGATTCTTGTTTTTGGATTGGAGTTTGATGTAGAGTTCACGGAAGTTCTGGAGGTAAACGAGATACACACGAGCTCGGATATCTGTTTGCTTGGCCTTGGTATATCGAGAAATCGCAACATCTACATCAGTGTAATCGAGATTTATATAGGAAGATTGCATTTCTGCCTTTGATGATTCGATATCTGTCGCATCTCTTGTCACTATGGCATTGAGGTCTGCAATCTGCTCATCCAGAACCATGATACGTTCATTGGTTTGGTTGCCATAGTCTCTCAGAAGGGAAATATGTTCATCGAGGGCGATAGTTCTATCAGTTGCTCTATCAAGCATACTTATAATATCAGTACTGAGGAGATTATTATAGGTATTGATTGCAACCATATTCCCACCAATGAGACGTCTTTGCCCGTCCTCTGGATACGATACAACTTCTGCAATAGAGATCATGGCGCTCGAGAGATTTACGGGGATTTTTCCTGCTGATTTGTCCTTTTGTCCGATATTGAGACTCATTGCAGTCGCGATATTCCCAAGATAGGTAACATTTACCTGAGAGAACTTGGTATCATTGGTACTTGCATTGGTACTGAGTCAGAACATCGGTGCGATATACGACCACGATAAATCAATAGCCAATGTGAATATAAGCGTCAGGATAAGTGTATTTTTTATGAAGTCCTTGATTTCGTTTTTGAAAAACATAGGATGAAGAAAATGAGGTATGAAATATAAGGTATGAGATATAGATTCCAAGCCGATAAAAGCTCTAATCGTGTATCTTCTCGTTCATATCTTATAACTGTGCTCATTTTACCCATTATTTTTCTTTTTGGCAAATAAAAATGTATTTTTTCAAGATTTTCATCCCAATTTTCTGTGTAATTGCCCTGAGTTGTATCGAAATCATCCCAAAATATGATACTGCTATCGGGAAAATGTCGGTTATTTCCAGCTCTGAAATGACCTTGAGCTGAGAGACCTACTCTATGACGTTTCATCAATCTACTGATACGGCCAATAATATATGGTATCTTGGAGTGAGCAAGGAATATGCTTTCTCGGATTCACATGACTTCTGTGCTTCCTGGAATGTAGGAAGCGAAACTCGTGTCTCGACTGAGTGTCTTGATTTTGATGGGGATGATACAACGGATGAACAGTATACATTTCCTGTACATTTTGCTCTAGAGTCTCGAAATATTTCTTTTACCATACATTCTCAGAAGCCATTCTCTTCTCAGGATATCACTTTGTATTCTATGAATACTAGGCCTATTGGGAATCGTATTGTTTTTGCTCTCCCGAAGATTCAGGCAGATACAAAGATTATCTCTCGCAGTGAGTGGTGAGCCGATGAGACTATGCGCTATGCTGATAGTGGTCACTGGAAACAGAAATACCCAGCATACCTCCAGTATCTTGCCCGACCAAAAACTCAGGCAGAACTGGATGCTATCTATCTTGATAAGGCAAGGGTGGATTTTTTGAAGAAACACTTTCCTGATACCACCAAGACCATGAGTCATTCACGGTATGAAAATGGACATCTGCTCGTCTGGCCTATACAGAAAGTAAAAAAGGTCAATAGAATCGTTCTTCATCATACCGCAGAGAGCATGGAGAGCGCCGCAAATGACGAGGAGGTGTTGCGGGCAATCTATCGATATCATACACTCTCTCGACAGTGGGGTGATATCGGATATCACTATATAGTAGGACAACGGGGAAATATTTATGAGGGAAGAGCGTGAGGTGATTATGTGGTGGCTTCCCATGTACAGTATAACAATATGGGAACGATTGGTATCGCTACAATGGGGAATTTTCAGAAAATGGTACTCAATCGTGATCAGCAGAATGGACTAGAAGAGGCTATTATGTTTGTTGCCAAGAAATACGGTATCACTCTCTCTGACAAGGCTCCATGAGTTCATCTTTGTAATACAGCAACGTGTTCCCCTCTTCAGATATTTACTGGGTCAGCTCTTTTGGGACACAGAGATATTGGTTCAACATCTTGCCCAGGGGATAATATTCACTCACTTATTCCAGATCTGATTAATCGACTCAATTCCATCTATAGTCCAATCATAAACAAACGCTCTGGTTCTATAGACCCTCTTCCAAAAAATGAAGAGATGAATATGACATTGAATACAGCCTCTTCTGTTAAAGTAGTGCCGAATCAGGATATTCGTATATCTGTTGCCTCAACAACATCAAAATCTCGATATATTGGAAAGAAGTTTAAGGTCAAGCTATCATATCCTGATGAAAAAAGTATTGCTCTCTCTTTCCTTGAATGAGAATCAAAAAAGATCAGTCTCTGAAGTAAAAAAATATTGGTATGAACATGAGAAAATATTGTTGTATGAATAGTATGAAATAACCGAATTGAGGTTTCTGTTGGGTGAAAAAAACATGAATGAACCGAACTGAAGGTTGCAGGTAATGTTGTTCGAATCAATTCTTGGAATCGTATTCCTATGTGGGACAGTGCATGACGATATAATGACAATCTTTTTCGAGATACTATCGTCCTCAGGAATAATGGATGAAAACTCCTTGTGGTAAATGAGCTCCCACTTGAGTGGTATCTCCGTGGTCTCTGAGAAGTCTCAAATGGTGATATGCCAGAAAAGATAAAGACTATTACTGTAGCCGCACGATCGTATGCGAAGTATTATATGAATCCTCAGAATCGAAAATATGATACTAAGCTCTATGATGGTTCTGATGACCCAGATTCTTTTCAGAAATATCTTGGCTATGGATATGAAGCTCGATCTCCAAATGTTATTACTCAAGTTCTAACAACAAAATGACTTGTCATCACATTTGATAAAAAACTCATAAAGCCATGGTATTTTTCTTCATCGAACGGAAGAACTCTATCTTTTGTTGAATACTGTAAAAATGCAGGAAAAACCGAATGTAATGATATCTCCTATCTTCAATCGGTAGATGATCCTGGTGGATATGGACATAATCAGTCAGGTCATGGGGTTGGAATCTCTTGAATCGGTGCAACCTATTGGTCGGGACAATGATGGGGATATCAGAAAATCATTGGGTATTATCTTCCTGGGACGAAGGTGGAGAGGAAGTAGGAGTATACAGTGCAGAGAAAATGGTGCACATACTGGAATACTCTTCATCATTCATGAGCTTGCAAGGTACTCCAACGTGTGTGTTGCTCCGTCATTTCTGCGAAGACAGGAATCCAGCGTTTCCGTCATTGCGAAGAATGAAGCAATCCAGGGTTTCTATGGTTCCCGTCATTCTCTTGTGCAACGAAGAATCTAGGATAATTCACACAGAACGTACTTTTATGACTAAAAGTACCACAAGTCTCTCCAAATCTTCCATGCTTCATTTCGGTATTTGTGTATTCCACTCGATTTCCTAAATCACAAAAATTCGGATACACCTCAAACAGTTTGTGATTTTACACGGAAATCCTCGTGGACACATAACTCGAAATTCGCATAAGGAAGGAAACAACAGGAAAGGGTTTCAAGAAAAAGAAAAAATCTTATAGAAGCATCCCTCGGAACTTATCAATATCTAGAATATTTACTCCAAGTTCTTTTGCTTTTTCGAGTTTGGATCCTGCTTCGGAGCCAACGATGAGGTAGTCCAGTTTACCTGAAACCGAAGTACGGATTTCTCCTCCGTGTTTCTCTATGAGTTCATGTATTTCGTCACGAGAAATTCCATCAAATGAACCAGTTACACAAAAGGATTTTCGATTAATTGGACTAGGTGATTCGATGACTGGAGGAGAAGATTCAGTAGGGAATGTAAGCTCCACAAAAAATCGTTCAACAAGTTCTCTATTTTCTTCCATATATTCCACAAAAGAACGAGCCGTTTCTGGTCAAATATCTTTCATTCCACAAAGTTCTTCTTCGGTCAGGGAAAAGAGGGTTTTTGTTATTTCGAGCGCAGTGTAACGAAGAAAGAAATCTTGTTCTCTAGTTTCTCGGGCAGGATTTCTCATCGTTGCCATAGATCTAGGCAACTCTGTCGAAATAACAAAATGTGCATATTTCTTTTTTGCCTCCTTTGTAATCACTTTTGCTGTCTTTTTCCCAATATTTGGTATTCCTAGTGATACCAAGGCTCTCTCAAGGGTTGTATTTCGAGCTTTTTCTATTGATTCCAGGAGATTATTTATGGATTTTTCTTTATATCCTTCGAGTTCAAAGAATCGTTCTCTATATGTGTGGAGATGAAATATTGAGGCAAAATCCGTAATCCACCCGAGTTCAAGGAGGAGTTCTATTTGTTTGGTTCCGAGGCCATCGATATTGAGCCCTTGTTTTCAGACAAATACCTCCAGTCTTCCTTGGATTTGGGCAGGGCAGTGTTTGTTTGGACAAAATATTGCCACTTTTCCCTCTTCTTGTTCGAGGTTTGTTCCACAGATTGGACATATTTCTGGTGGGAATACCTCTTTTTCTTCACCGCTTCGTACTTCTGAAATCACGGAAACAATCTCAGGAATCACCTCTCCAGCACGGATGATATAGACATAATCTCATTCTCGAACTCATTTTTTGGAGAGTTCATCATAGTTATGGAGCGTGGCCCGTTTTACGATTACTCCAGTAACTTCTACGGGTTCAAGATTGGCTACTGGAGTGACAGTTCCGGTACGTCCTACTGAGTGTTCGATAGAGATAACTCTCGTTCTGACTTGTTTCGCAGGGAATTTGTAGGCTATCGCATACCGAGGATGATGTTCTGTTGCTCCGAGGAGAGGCCAGAGTGACATGTCATTGAGTTTCAAAACCATCCCATCAATATCAAAATCAAAATACTCAAGTCCTGTTTTGAGGAATTTTTCTGTCTCTTTCTCAATAATCCGTGAGAGATTCTCGATTCAGTTTATCTGATTAAAAGGAAAATCTGCTCGCTCAAATCCCCAACTATGAAGAAGATTCATGAGACTGTTATATTTATGTATTTTGGAATCACTTCCTGAATCACCTCGTTCTATCTGAGGGATTGAGTACGCAAAGAACTCAAGATTTCTCAATCTCGTTATAATGGGATCGAGCTGTCTGAGTGATCCGCTCGCAGCATTTCTCGGGTTTGCGAAGAGCTTCTCACCAGTTTTGAGGCGTTCCTGATTCACCTTTTCAAAGGTCGTCCGACTCATCATTACTTCTCATCGGATTTCCATTCTTTCGATATTGGCTAATTCCTTAATTTCTTTCGGGATATTCTGTATTTCCCAGGCTCACAAGGTAACATCCTCTCACTCTACTCAGCTTCCACGAGTAATGGCTCGGTGGAGTTTCCCATACTGGTAGACGAGTGCGAGCCCGAGTCCATCGTATTTTGGTTGGATGTAATATGGAAATGTCGAAGGAGATTGTTCCTTCAGTACATTGCGCATACGAGTTTCAAAATCTCTCACCTCATCTCCATTGTAGGTATTATCCAGTGATATCATCGGATAGAGATGCTTCACTTTCTGGAATTGTTCACTCACAAGGATAGCGAGTCGGGCAGTCGGAGAATCTTCATCGATCATATCATGGTCAGCCTCTGCTCTCGCAAGGGCATGAAAAAGTACATCATACTCAACGTCGGAGATAATAGGAGAGTCCTCTTCGTAGTAGAGTCGATTGTGCTCACGGATAATTTCACGGAGCGGGAAGATGTCACCCGCCTTGAGTAGATGGATGCGCTTCAGGTATTCAGATGAGAGTGAGAGGAGTTCGGCTTTTTGCATGGAGAGGAGTATAGAGAAAAAGAAGATAAAATCAAAATTTGACAATTTGTAAAATACTAGTAACTTATCACAGTTACTTCTTTTTAGCTCAGATATGGAGGATTATTGAACAGAAGGGGTTATAGGTATTGATATAGATGAAATATTATTGGGATTTCTTGATAGCTTTCTTGAGTTTTATAATCAATAATATCGAACAGCTTTCCAAAAAAGCCAATTTTTTAGTTATAATTTTTGGGAGGTAACAGGACAAGATAAGACACAATGTTATAAGGATGTTCATGAGTTTTTTACAACACTATATTTTGAAGAAATGAAACCTCTTGATTGAGCTCGCGATGCAATTAGCGCGCTAAAACAAAAAGGTCATAAATTGGTTGCAATTACCTCCCGACAGACTATTTTAGTCGATAAAACACGGCGAAGTCTAGAGCGACATTTTCCATGAATGATTTGAGGGATTGAGTTTGGGAATCATTATGGAATGCAATGAGGTACACGAACAAAAGCGGAGATGTGTAGTCTCGTATGAGTGACTACCTTAGTTGAAGATTCATTAGTATATGCCAAAGAATGTGCAGGAAATGGTATAAGTGTGATTCTTATGGATAGTCCATGGAATCAAACGAGGGAACAGTTTCTATCAAATATTACTAGGGTAAAATCTTGGTGACAAGCTCTTGATATTCTCGGTGTATGCGAGTAATTTAAGAATATTGAATTAGTTTTGCTTTTTCTCATTTTTCACTATAATCCGCCCACTTATTTGGACGGGTTTTAGAAAGCTCCTTTTGTAAAGGAGCTGGATCGCGAAGCGAGACTGAGGATTTCTTTTTCAGAGCAACCCCCTCTGCCTCGTTTCACTCAGCTTCTCCCCCTCACAGGGGAGTCTCGAAACACTTGCGAGTGGCGGGAACCGTCTACTACTAACTATCTCTATTAACTATCACTCATCTATGCAATCTACTGTTACACGTAAGAATTCATACACTCTCACTGTCAATGTGAAGGAATCGGGAGTAGAGCTAGAAAAAGCTCGCAAACAGGTTCTGGAGGAAATCCGTACCAAGGGAAAAGTGAAGGGATTCAAGCAAGGCTCTGCTATTCCTGATGCGGTTATTATCCGAGAATTCGGAGAAGCAGCTATCGAACAACAGGCGCTCGATGTTCTCGTTGAGAAGCTCTATCCGAAGGTTCTCAAAAAAGAGAATATTATTCCAGTTGCTCCAGGAAATATCACCGAAGTAAAGAGTACCAATCCTATTGAGCTCGTTATTGAGGTAGAAGTATTTCCAGAAATCGAACTCGATGAGAAGAAGTTAAACAAGATTCGCGTAAAGCGAACTCCAGTTTCTGTGAGTGACAAGGAGGTTGAGAGTGAGCTCGATACTATCAAATCTCGTTTTACCCACTTCCATAATGTCGGAGAGCATACAGATGATGGTGCAGATACATCGAATGAAAAAGTAGAAAAAGGGGATCGTGTTACTATCACGGCTCAATGATATGAGAAGAAAGGTGGTGAACCAATCGCACAGACGTCTGTTCCGAGTTATCCACTTGTTATTGGTTCTGGTTCATTTATTCCTGGATTTGAGGAGGAACTTATCGGTGCAAAAGTGGATGATGAGGTTGCCTTTGATATTACTTTCCCGAAGGATTACCATGCTCCAGAATTCCAGTCTCGCAAGGTTCACTTTACTGCAAAGGTAGAGAAACTCGAGAAGCCACATACTCCAGAATTCACTGAAGAATTTATCGAGAAGCTCCGTGGAGTAAAAACCGACCTCGCATGACTCAAGGAAATCCTCGGCAATGAAATCCTTGTCAAGAAAGAACAAGAAGTTCGAAATAAGGACGAAGATGCTCTCATGAAACAGATGCTCGAAGTAGCAACATTTGAAGTCGGTCCAGCACTTCTCGCTGCTGAGACGGAGCAGATTTTCCGTGAACAGAGTGGGAATCTTGAGCAACAAGGTCTCAATATGAAGATGTATCTTGAACACGTAAAGCTCAGTGAAGAAGGATACAAGGATACTATTGTAAAGCCAGAAGCAGAGCGTCGTCTCAAGGCTGAGCTCCTTCTCCGCAAGATTCGCGAGATTCGTGGTATTGAAGCAGATGAGGCTGAAGTAAAAACAGAAATAGAAAAAGTAATTGCCCAGTATGGAAGTGCGGAAGTAGTAGATCGTCTCCGGTCAAAACTTATCCCTGGTGATGCGTATTATGAGGATATCAAGTCTCGTGTTACCTACCGAAAGGTGGTTGATGCTTTCTGGGAATAAAAATCAAACAAAAAAACTGTCAGAAATGACAGTTTTTTTGTTTATGATTCAATATATTCTCACTTTTCCACAAAGATACCTTTTGTATACACGCATTTTTCCATATAATTCACTCACATTTTGTCCAATTTTTTTATGCACGCATACGAAATAGAAATCAAGGTTCTCCTCGGAGATAAACAGGTTCGCGATTCATTTATGGAGGCAGTTTCTATCAATTTTCCTGCCGTAAAGCATTCATATGCTGAGAGTCAGAAGAATCATTATTTCGAATGAGGAAATCTTGAGTGACTTCGAGATGCTTTTGCTTCACATCTTTCTCATGAAGAAATCGTCTGAATCGAAGATCTCATAAAAAATGCAAAAAGCTTCTCAGTTCGTACTCGTGGAACCAAGGATGAGACTATCCTTGTGGTAAAGGCAACGGTCAACGATGAGACAAGTTCCAATGGTACGGCTCGTATCGAGTGGGAAGTGGACTTGTTTCCTATGACTCTTGAACAAATGGACGATTTTGTTCTGGGGGCAGGATTCTCATACCAGGCAAAATGGTCCCGTGATCGCGATGAATACCAACTCAGTCATGATACGGCACTCTGTATTGATCGAAATGCGGGATATGGTTACCTTGCTGAGTTTGAACGGGTGATAGATACTCCAGAGAAAATTGAAGCGACTCGTACTGACTTGCTTCAGATGATTGAGTTTCTCGGATACAAGGAGCTTGATCAGGCTCGACTTGCTCGTATGTTTGATTTCTACAATCAGAATTGGAGAGAGTATTATGGTACAGATAAGGTGTTTACTATAGAATAAGTGTTTCTGTCATTTCGAGCGAATCCTGCTTATTGGGAGAAGTCGACAAATCTAAAAATTACAAGAATAAAAATCTACAGCGAGCTTCGGTCGAGATGACAATGCCTTTCTTTCTTATGTCTTGAACATTCAAAATCTACATCGGTTGTTCCCTCACACATGCAACAAGCGAGTTTCGTCAAATGATAGCTGATTTTAAAGATACACTCAGAAATCAGTATCGTGTGATTGATTTTCTATGAGTGGATGATGCCGGATTATATACTTCGAAGAAGATATATAGTCATACTCTTGATTGTGTTGCTCAGTGTGATATCTTTCTTGCCGAATGTAGTTATCCAAGCACAGGACTCGGCTATGAGATCGCTCTTGCTGTACAAGAAAACAAAAAGATTATTCTCATTGCTCATCAGGATGCAAAGGTGACGCGTATGATTCTCGGGATCCCACCGGAAAAAGCAACCTTCTTGAGATATCAGGAGCTTACGGAGATATGAGATTTTATCATGAAAAACTACTAATATGTCCGAAGAGCTGAAGATTTTCATCATTTTTCTCATCGGGCTTTTTTCTGCGTATTTTGGGAGTTTTTCGTCTGGGTGAGTTTCGGTTCTCGGTGTTGGACTCTTGACAACTATGTGAATCTCTCCGCAGATGGCAAGTATCACGTATAAACTTGGAAAAATCGGTGATGTTCTTGGAGGTCTCTATTTATTCCACAAGAGTGGCAATATCCCGACTCGATTCCTCTGGATTGGTGGAACTATATCCGTTGTTGGGAGCTTTATTGGTACATATCTCATCTTCTCAATACCAAATTGGATTATCTATGCGGTCTCATGATCGAGTATGATACTTCTCACGATTACTGCCATACTAAAAAAATCGTGACTTCAAGCAAATTCATATGTCTCAAGAAGAAGGGAATATCTCTACTATGTCGGACTTTTTTGTCTCAATATATTTGGGAATCTTTTTATCGCGGGATCGTGAATCTGGTACTATTTTAATAATACTTTTATTATTAAGCTCCCAGTGCTCATGGCGAAGTGACTTGCAACCGCTATGAGTGTTTTTTGGTTTATCGGGAGCTTTGTTGCGATTCTTGTTCGAGGGCAATATGTTGTATCATGGGCGATTGCTCTTGCTACTGGGATGCTGATTGGATGATATTTTGGCACAAAACATATTATAAGAATCGGGAATCACACACTTCGAAATATACTACTCTCAACAATCATAGTTTTTGCTTTCTATTTTCTCTATCTTGCATATAATTCGTACCGATAATTTTTCACTTTTTTCCTATGTCTAAGCATCCAGAATATCAGTACCTTGATCTCCTCGGGGATATCCTCGCGAATGGTTGGGAAAAGCCAACATTTGTGGAGTCAACAGTCAAAGACACCAATTCTCGTACGTCCGTTTTTGGTCGCCAAATGAGATTTGATTTATCTCAAGGGTTTCCTTTGCTCACAACAAAAAAGGTTTTCCTCAAAGGGATTATCCATGAGCTTCTTTGGTTCCTCAATGGTGATTCCAATGTAAAGTATCTCGCCGATAACAATGTGAGAATCTGGGATGATTGGGCGTATAAAAATTATTCCAAAGCTGTCGAGAAGGGAACTGAACCAGCGATGACTCAGGAGGAATTCATGAATAAAATCCGCTTGCTTGATAAAAATGACCCATTCGTCCTCAAGTATGGTGAGCTCGGTCCTGTCTATGGAAAACAGTGGAGAAAATGGAAGGCAACTGATGGTCGCGAGATTGACCAGATTGCTTGGGCAATAGAAAAGCTCCGAAAGACACCTAATCGCAATCATTGTGTTATCTCCGCGTGGAATCCAGAATACATCTACGAAATGGCGTTACCAGGGAATTCTATGGCAATTCCACCATGCCATACTCTTTTCCACTTCATAGTTTTGGACAACAAGCTCTCTTGTCAGCTCTATCAACGAAGTGCTGATGTGTTTCTCGGTGTACCATTCAATATCGCGAGTTATGCACTTCTCACGATGATGGTAGCTCATGTACTCGGATTTGAGCTCGGAGAATTCGTTCATACCCTCGGAGATGCTCATCTTTATGCCAATCATAAGGAACAAGCAAAGGAACAAATGGCTCGTGAGCCACGACCATTTCCTATTATGAAGCTCAATCCAGATGTGAAGGAGATTGACAGATTTACTTATGAAGACTTCACTCTCGAAGGATATGATCCGCATCCACCGATTAAAGGCGATATTACCGTCGTGGGAGGATTCTAATACCGATAAATGATTCTCCTCTACGCTTTTTTTGTTCTCACATTTCTGAACGCTTTCAAAGATATTGCTATCAAAAAGTGACTCAAAGATATGAGCGCTGGCATGATGACTGGATTGACCGCTCTTATCATGGTATGTATCAGCGTACCTGGACTTATCTATACAGGAATTCCAGAGCATATGGAGCTTTCATTTCTTTGGGTAGTTGCATGAGGTGGGATTTTTTATTATTTTGGGAAATTTTTTAACTTTACGGCACTATCTCTGGGTGATATTTCCCTCATTTCCCCAATGAAATGACTTGTAACGATTTCCGTGATGATTTCCAGTTTTCTCTTATTGGGTGAAGGAGTGACCTGGGCTTGAGGTATAGGAATTTTTCTTATTTTCTTTGGTACCTACTTTCTTGCTATCGAGAAGACACATACTCACGTCTTTGCGCCGCTTCAGTCACTTTGGAGAAATCCATGATCACGAATATATCTTCTTGCTATATTTTTCTATGGATACACGGTTACATTTGATCGTATGGGGGTACAAGGAAGCAATATATGGTTATGGACTCTTGCGATGAATAGTATTATGTTCATAATGAGTTTTCCAGATATGTACCGCGAACGAGAGATTCTCTCATGACTCATAAAAAACTTCTGGAAAGTTCTTGTAATGATCCTCTTTCTTCACGCATTCGTCTATGTTTCTCAAATGTGGATAGTTTCACAGGTGATAGCTCCATATACAAGTGCTTTTAAGGCCGCTTCGGCACTTTTTGCTGTAATCTTTGGTGGATGGTTCTTTCAGGAGAAAGATCTTTTGAAGCGATTTATCGCTGCGATTATTATTCTTTTGGGGGTCTTGTTTGTAGGATTCTTTGGGTAATAAAATATTGCTTCTTCTATGGGGATACATATAATTCCAATCGATATTTATTGGTTATTTTTTTAAAGTGGGAAATCAATTGAAGTACATATTTTTTGATACTGATGGTGTTCTTGTTCACTCAGATATGTGGAGCAATGAATATACTCAGAGAAAAAAATTTAATTCTTAAGCAAGCTATTGCATGAAAATAGTCGCTATCCTTGCCATGGATGAATCTCGACTTATCGGGAAGAGTAACGCACTCCCATGGAACATACCCGAAGATATGAAACGCTTCCGTGAGTTCACGACTGGAGGTATTGTTGTGATGGGAAGGAATACATACTTCTCTCTCCCAGAGAAAGTACGTCCACTCCCGAATCGTCGGAATATTGTGATCACTCGAGAATCCATCGAGTGAATAGAGTGCTATGCAAGTATCGAAAGTTGTTTCGAATATCTCAAAAATGAACAAGTATGAAAAGTATACCTCATCGGATGAGCCTCACTCTATAATCAATTTTTCGAAAAATGATTGGTCGATGAGGTTGAGTTGACACTTGTTTCTGGAACGAATGAGTGAGATATATTTGTGAATGAGTGGAGAAACAATTTTGTGGCAGTGAAGAGCGAGGATTTTGCGCAAGGGAAATTTATTACTTACACGAAACAGTAATGTACATCGTTCTCGAGGGCATCGTTGGTTCTGGTAAATCCACCCAAGTCAAGAAGTTGGTGGAGTATTTTACCTCACTCCAGCCATCTCCTTTAGGAGAGGGGGTTAGTACTGCCTCTCCTCTCTGACGAAGAGGAGATTGATGAGTGAAGTGCATTCAAGTCAGAGAACCTGGCTCGACTCCTATCGCTGAGGATATTCGTCACCTCGCTCAGAGGAAAGAATGGGAAAATGAACTGATGCACCCACTCACCAATGCTTATCTCTATGCGGCAGCTCGAGCACAGACGCTTCAGACGATTGTGAAACCAGCCCTTGAACGAGGGGATATCGTTGTCTCAGATCGGTCATTTCTCTCCTCATGCGCCATCCAGTGAGAGGCTCAGTGACTCGGCATCAATACGGTTCTCTGGATTAACAAAAGCGCTGTCGAGAAGCTCCTTCCAGATATCATCATCTATCTTGATATTGACATTGATACTGCCCTCTCTCGTACCTTTGACTCCTTGGGAGATAAGTTCGAGAAAGAATGAAAAGATTTCTACAGACGAATTATCTGTGGGTATGAAAAGTGTGAAAAGTGGAATAAGATAAAAAATCGATTTTTTCGTGTCGATGCAAATGGAACAGAGGAGGAAGTTTTTGAGAGAATAGTATCAAAATTAAAGATTTAATAGTATGGAAAAATTAACAAAATCTCTTCGTGAACACGCTGAAAGATTTCCAGCGGAATCTGAGATGATTCATCGAATGATTGGCTTTCTCGAAAGAAATAATCAGAAATCTTTTCATAACTGGCATTGGGATGATGGACATATCACCGCTTCATTGCTCGTCGTGAATTCAGAGTTTACGAAGGTTCTCCTTATGTTTCACAAGAAACTCCAGAGATGGCTCCAATTTGGTGGACATAGTGATGATTCTCCAGATGTTCTCGCTACCGCGATTCGGGAGTTTTATGAGGAGTCAGGCATTAAACAGGAACCAGAGATTTACCAGTATTCTGACTCCCAAGATTTCCCTATATTTGATATTGATATCCATGATATTCCTGCTGATGCAAAGGGACGACCTGCACACAAACACTATGATATCCGATTTCTCGGCATTATCCCTGATGCGGTTGCCATGAGTCGCCAAGTTGATGAGAGTGATGATATGCGCTGGTTTGATATCAATGGGGTAGAAAAATATCTTGAAGAAGAAGGTCTTCTTCGTATGATAGTGAAAGTAAAGATTTTATGAAAATAGCTATCCGTCCAAAATACACATTTTTTGATTTAGATAGGTTTAATTTTGCAATTGAGCATATTTTACTTACTCAATACAAGGCTGGATCCAGGGATGATGATGCCCCAAAAACCACAGACTGTATTACGGCGGTTCGCTATATTCTCAAGCATTCTTCAGATTTCATCCTTCCTAATGGATATATTGGTGATTTTCCGAATATTCTCCTTAAACAATGATCACAAAAAATTCCAGTTTCAGAAGTACAGGAGTGAGATCTTATTTTCTTTGAGCGAATGTCCTTTACTCATGCAAAGTATATGATTACACATATTGGAGTTATGGTTTCTAACACTGAGTTTTTCCATTCTTCGCTTCATTTTGGATGAGGAAAGATTTCCTCTGTGGAAGATTTTGATTATAAGAATAGTATTCTCGACGAATCATTTCTCGCGATTGCTCATGATCCACGTAACCAATAATTCATGAAAAAAACACTCTTCATCATCGACGCATACAATCTGATTTATCGGATGTTCTATGCTATTCCTGAGATGCATACTCGCTCATGACAACCGGTAAATGCAATTTTCTGAGTAGCGAAGTTCCTCAAGTGACTTGCTGAGGAGAATCCAGAGGCTGCTCTCGTGGTGGCAACAGATGTGGGAAAGAGCTTTAGACAGGATATGTATGTCGAGTACAAGGCACAAAGAGACAGGATGCCAGATAATCTCAGTTCTCAGATTGATGGAGTGTTTGATTTGTTTCGTCTGGCTTCAGTAGATATAATCTCTATGGAGTGATATGAAGCAGATGACATCATTGGATCTATCGCTCATCAATATGAGAATAATTCGTATCAGATTGTGATTATCTCTTCGGATAAGGATCTCTGTCAGTTTGTTCGAGATGGACACGTACATATCTATGATGCTATGAAGCGCAAATTCATGAAGGAATCTGATGTACTGGAGAAATTCTGAGTTCCAACTCATCAGGTTTGTGATTATCTCGCGATTGTTGGAGATAGTTCAGATAATATTCCTGGGATATCCGGTTTTGGGCCAAAGAAAGCGGTTGATCTCCTCTCGAAGTATGCCACTTTAGATGGAATCTATGCACATCTTGGTGAATTGACGAGCAAAATGCAGGAAATCCTCACAATCCAGAAAAATAATGCCTTCCTCTCTCAAGAGCTCGCTACTATAAAGACAGATCTTCCAATAATTCCTCTTCCAGAGGTAGCTTTTGCTCAGTGAATCGAAAATGATGCATATATTGAGATTCTCCGAAAATATGAGTTCCGTTCCCTCATTCCAGTGGGAAAAGATATCCCACAGAAAGCATCCCCATCAATCCAAGTCGAGCCTATTACGATGATGCATGATCTCCAGAAGATAGAGCATCTTATCCGAGAAGGAAAGATTAAAAAGTTGATTATTTCAACCGATTCCCTTGGGAAGATATTTCTCTGAAGTGGCGAATTAATGTATAGTATTGATACTGCTATAATTGATGTGAGTGAATTCCTCGAGGTCTTGTTTTCTTCAGATGTTGAGCTCGTTGGCTATAATCTCAAGGCTGACATCAAGCGACTTCATGCCATACAAAAACCCCTGGAATCAGGGGTTTCGGAGGAGCAGGGGAGATTGTTTTAGGCTTTATTTCCATATAGCTTATCTAATACTTGTACCACTTGTCTTCATGCCTCTGAAGATTTATTATTCATACGGTCTCCATTATGGTAACTGAGTCATGAAGCATCTTTTGCAATAGCTGCCCACTCTGCTGCAAGATTCAACTGAAAATCACGCTTCAACATACGTCATGCCTTGAAATCTTGCAGTCATCGCTCATTCAGTTTCAAGAATGCAAGCCGGTCTTGAGTTTCCTTAGAAAATATAGTAGAACCACTAATTTGATATTTATCCATCATTCACTCGAGAGTAGCAGTCATGAACTGATACCGTCATATTGCGGCTGATCAGCGTCATTTTGTATAGCGTCTTTGGTAGTTGAGAATCTGATCAAGAGTCATTTCAGTAAATTTTTCCTCATACTGTCCAGCGTTTCCGTAGATAGCATTATAGTTATTTCAAGTTCATTCCGCAATTGATATAAATTTTAGAAGACCGTAGTCTCACTCACCTATATCATTTATATCAAAATTGATGGTTCAGTATTTCTGCATATTGGACATTTCCTCTTGTGCCATTTTTTCCAGTCAGACATCTTCTGGAAGCCTTGTTATGGCAACTCAATTATTATTGATAGTGTCACGTGTACGAATCTTTTGCCATCTCTTTTCTGCCGCATCATTTGCTGCTTGGAGTTCAGATTCAGGAATAGTATCTTTCCTCTCAACAATTGCTATCGTGTATCCATCATAGATTGCTTGGTATTCTCATTTTATGTCATAATATCCTGGACGCGGAATATTGCGACGTTCACATTGTACCCCATTGATTGTAACTTTTGTCACTTGAGCAGGAAGGATATCTCCAGCACCAATCTTTTGTGCAATATCTTTGTTGCCACCGAAATTCACAATAAATGTATCACCACTCTTCATTGCAGATGAATTGGCAGCTTCGGCAGGATTCGACTCTCGAACTAAAGTAAGACCTGCAATATCAACTCCATATTTTCTAAGCAAACCGAGATCTGATCCAAGATAGGTTTCTGGGTTTTTCCCTGCAAGAATTACTCTGCGAGGATCTAGCCCACCTGGCTTACAGGAAGTAACCTTTCTAATAGCAATAAATTGTTCTAGACGAGTAATATTTCTTTGAATTGACTCCTTCTCTTGAGTCGGGGCATCTTCTAACTCTTTTCGGAGCTGAGCGAGTTCCTTCACCACACTAAGAATTTCCCGCTTTTCTGGTATAAGCGAAGGATTTTCTGACGGGGCGTAGCTATAGAATACTCGTACTTTCATTGGACAAACTTTATTTTTATTTATATGTATTTTTTAATGGAAATCAACTCTATTTTGAGAGTTCAAGGAGAGCAACCTCCTCGGTCTCATAGACAGGGATAATACTGGTGATTCCTACGAGATCAAGGGTATCACGTACCTCAGATGAAAGGGTGCAGAGACTGAATTTCCCTCGTCCATCCTCTGTTCGCTGAGCCATATCAGCGATATATCCGATGGATTTACTATTAAGATAGGAGAGATGTTCAAAGTTGAAGAGAACTTTAACATTGGTGAAATCTCCAATATCGTTGATAATATTTGGGAAAGTAACATCAACGTTGGTCTCGTCGAGTTCCCCATGGAAAGAGAAGATTTTGATTCCAGTATTAGTAGAAGACTTCTTTACTTCAAGTTGTGTAAGCATAAAAAGAAATTTAAGATTTTGAAATTTTATAGGAAATTCCGCCTATTGCAAGTTCAAGTATATCACGTTTATTGTATTCATGCAAATTTTTCCTTGCATTTCTCTTGTTTTTTGTACACTTTCGTCATGAATTATTCAATTCTTGACCCACATAAAACCCATTCAGAATCTTTCTGGCAATCATCCACGTGGTTCAATATTCTTTCTCGATCAGGGCAGATTTCTGATATTTTCTTTTTCTGATCAAGTTCAGAGACTTGGATGCTGATAGAGATTCGGTCTATCGGACTTGGGCAGTTGGGGGCTTTTGCTCTTGGAGTGTCTTCTTCTCAGATTCATGCAGATTTTCCGGATTTCCTGGATTCTCTCATCTCACACTTGAGAGACAAGCAAGTGCTATTCCTCCAAATTGAGCCAATTGAAGAGATTACTCCACTTCAGGATACAAAACCGACAGAGTGCTATAAAAAATTCCTGACCCCACATACTCGTATTATTCATCTTGATCGGTCACTTGATGAGATTCTTATTGGTATGCATGAAAAAGGACGGTATAATATACGACTTGCTGAAAAACGATGAGTGAGTATCCAGAAAGTGGATGCAACAAAAGAAAATATCGATATATGGATGCGCTTGCTCATGGAAACAACGACCCGAGATGGATTTTTTCAGAATTCACGTTCTTATTATGAGACCTTTGTTACGGAGCTTCAGGATGCACAGAGTGGTTGACTCTATTTTGCTTTCTTTGAGGGGAAGGTTATTGCGGCTGGAATCTTCGTTTTTTTCTTGAACTCGGCAATATACTACTATTGAGCATCATCAACTGATAGGGAAATGCGAAAGCATATGGCACCGTACTTGCTCCAGTGGAATGCAATAAAAGAAGCAAAATCCAGAGGTCTTGCACTATTTGATTTTCTCTGAGTTGCTGATCCAGAAAATCAGCATGACCCTCTCCAGTGAGTTACGGAATTCAAGGAAAAATTCGGATGAGAACGTAGAGAACTCCCCAAGAAACATATGTTTATCCTTTCCTGGAAATATCAGGGACTCAATCTGCTAAGGAAAATAGCGTCTATGCTCAGAAATCGTTAATCTTTAACGAATACGGCAATGAGGGAAAGTCTCCACTTCTTTTGCTCAGAAGTTGTGGAGATGTGGCTTCATAAAGTCAGAGGGAACAAGATGGAGGTCTACTTTTCCTAGATTTTTCCAGTACCATTTGAGAGTGAGATATTTCAAGGCTCGAGCGATATACTCTAGGGGGGATTTTGTATCCCCAATAAAGTCACGATACACAAAACCATGTGAAATCTGTATTTCGCTGGTTGTTTTAGACGGTCTTGCTGTGATGAGCCCGAGATCATGATGGGTCATAATGGTCGGTTTTCCAGACTTAAGAATGGCAGATACTCACCATGGTCATACATATCGTGACACTGAGTGCATCCAGATAACATCAGGTTGCACTTCCTCGATGACTCTTTTCATCCATGCCTTATGTCAGAATGCAAATGGAGACCATAATGAGAGAGCTATTCGCTTCCATCGGGGAAGCGGTCAGCGATATCAGGCAAATCGTACGATTTTTCCGAGGTCTGTGAGTTCTTTTTTGAGAAAAGCAATATAGTTCTCCGCTCACCCAATAGGTGCAAGATAGTCATGGATGATAAGAATTGAGTTTATATGCTTCACCACGAGCTTGAGCTCTTCTCGCCAAAGATTTTCTTCGTAGAGAGAGAGGTCGACAGTGGTATGTATTCATTCAAAGATTATTTGTTCAAGAATCTTCAGCAAACTGTCTCAAGTATTTGTCTCGTCAAGGGCAAGATTATCAGGAATAAATGGGACGAGTCATCATTTTCTGAATCCGCAGACAGGTACTCACTCCTTGAGTGATTCAAGTGCTACGAGGCCAAAGGTTTCTAAAAATATCGAAGGCACAATTGATAGGTGCATTGTTTTTCGTAATTCATCGAGCTGAGCGGTATCCATTTTCCCGTAGAGAGTAATTCATTCTGGAAAACGCTTTCTCATTCATTCCAAAAGATTCATATCTTTTCATTCGCCTACGATATGCCAATGAACTATCTCTCAGAAGTTCGTATGAATCATGGTCTTCTTTATGCAATCAATAAGAGCCTGGATTCATTTCTCCTCGACGATTCTCCCAACAAACAGAATATTAAAAGGACTATGTTTCGTATATATGGCGTCCATGAGTTCTTTTTGATAGTAATATTCCTATAAGCAGAAATAATAAAAGAGAAAGAGGTGCTGATTCAAAGGTATGAAGAAAGAGATTCATAACAGCAATTCCTACAAACATCGATCAGAGTATGATATGTTTTCAGACAAGTTTCCAAAATATAGTGAACATAAACGCCAAGAATGCCATCCCGCCAATCACTCCACCTTCCACCAGTTGTTGTAGATACCAACTTTCAGGAATATAGTATGCATCGGATTTTTCTATCGCTGATCTATCCTGTCATTCGAGCTTCTGGGTGTGACGGTATGCGGGCCCAGAGCTTCCGAGTCATTGTCCAAACGGATGTTCTATAAAACGTTCTATGCTTGTTTTCATGCGTTCAAGGTGTCATTTGGTTGAACCTGCTCGTCCAATAATTGCCCCAAGAGTTCCTGAGTATTGGAAGAATAGTATTCCTAAGAAGAAAACAGCAAAGAGACTAATGCCAATAAATTGTTTTCGATATTTCCCAATTATATGTCTCATGCTCATGCCAAGAGCAAAAACATATCCCGCCATTACCCCAAGAAGTGCACTTCTTGAGTACGTGTATACAATCATAATAATGAGAAAGAAGAGGATGAGTCAACTAACGAAGTACCAATCTCTCTTATTTTTCATAAAATAAGCGAACATCCCAGAAAAAAGAATCAAGAATGCCCCCATGGTATTTGGTCCATCGAGTATGCCCTGAAATCGGCGCACATTGGCTCAGTCTATTCCGTGAAATATTGGGGGAACACCTCAAAATTGCCAAGATGATGGATTTCCAGAATATCAGAAATACAGGAGAAGGTCTTCCGAGAGAGGGAATTTTAGGATTCCACTCAAGAAGAGCATAATTCCTGTTGATACCAGAAAAAGTTTTATGTAGTATGATGTTGGTTTCATGAGGAATTCTGCCCCATGATACGTTACGAGGAACATGATAATAAATTCAAAGTCATACCTTCCACCATAGATAATTCCTGAGAGTCCGGTGGTTCCTATACTTATGAGAATCAGATAGGATATGTATAAGCCAATAATAGCATCAATCCAGCCAAGATGAGTACGAAATTCATTTTTTATGTATTTGTATACAAGGAACACTATGGCACCAAAGATAAGGACTTCTTTGAGATAGGTAAGACCTCGTATTCAGAGTTCTTGGCTCGTAAAAACTGATACCAATGTGGTAAAAGGAAGTAAAATAATCAAGAAACGAATAATTGCATCAAAGAATCCTACTTCCGTATTTCAAACTCTCAATTTGTCCATAGAAAAAGAAAAAAAACCTTGCCAATAGTAATGATTTTTATAGAATATGCAAGATTTCTTTGGTCTAAAATCACCCAGAAATCCTTTCTTATTCATACTTTTATGCTAACAGATTTGCAAAAGAAAATCCTAAGGAAGCCACACGTAAATTCCACCTGTATTGGTTGTAGTGCTTGTGTCTCCATTTCTTCTCAGGTTTTTGAACTGGATGATCAATGACTCTCTTGTGTGAAGCATTGTGAAACATATGAGTGACAGGATGTTGATGATTCTATCGCTGCTTGCCCAGTCAATGCCATATCATGGCAAAATGTTGATGAAAATGGAGCCTATCTTGATTGACTCCAAGAGCATCAAGATGCCACCTAAGGCTCACCCCCCCCCCTCTTAATCCGAGAGGGTATTTATTTTTTGAGTTTAAAAAATGTTCTCATTTGTTACTGATTTGTTCGGAGATCCGTCTAAAAGAAAACTTAAGCAATATTATAAGGAGCTTGAGAAAATCCGTACCATCGAAGCCCAATATCGTGATGAGATTAAAACGGTAGAGCAGATTCAAGCAAAAACGCATGATTTTCAAACCCAGTTTGATGGTCTTGATATTGATAATGCTGATGATATTCTAGAAATCAAAACCAGACTTGATGCTATCAAGTACGAGGCTTTTGCTCTTCATAGAAGAGCCTGTGAGATAATTTATGGTCAAGAATTTACTCTTGATACAAATCATACGCTTGAGTGGAACATGATCCCGTATGATGTTCAGCTCATTGGTGCCCTAGCTCTGCATGATGGTAACATCTCTGAAATGCGTACAGGAGAAGGAAAAACACTTGTGGCGACAATTGCTGCATATCTCAATGCTCTCCCTGGAACTCCAGTCCATATCGTAACGGTCAATGACTATCTTGCTCGCCGTGATGCTATGGAGATGGGTATTATTTACGCAACACTTGGACTCACTACTGGAGTTATTACCCACAATCAATCATTCCAAGAGAAGCAACTCGCCTATACCTCAGATATCGTCTATGCTACCAATAATGAGCTTGGTTTTGATTATCTTCGTGATAATATGGCCATTTCTGAAGACAAGAGGGCCATGGGAAAACGGTGGTTTGCTATTGTTGATGAGGTTGATTCAATCCTTGTGGATGAGGCAAGAACTCCCCTTATTATCTCTGCTCCTGATTCTGAACCAACATCTCAGTATATTCGGTTTGCTGCGATTGCGAGGAATCTGGAAAATGAGAAGCATTACAAGATAGACGAGAAACAAAAGACCGCAACTCTTACAGAAGATGGTATCACTAGACTTGAGGAGATACTCTGAGTCGATAACATCTATGTAAGTCAGCACTACAATGATATTCATCATATTGAAAATTCACTCAAGGCTTCGACGGTGTACAAAAAAGACGTTGACTATCTGGTTCGAAATGATGAGATTCTTATTATTGATGAGCATACGGGGCGTGTTCTTCCTGGTCGTCGGTATTCTGATGGTCTTCATCAGGCAATCGAAGCAAAAGAATCCGTTACTATTCAGCAGGAATCAAAAACCCTCGCATCAATTACTTTTCAGAACTATTTCCGTCTCTACAAGAAACTTTCTGGAATGACTGGTACAGCAAAGACGGAGGAAGAAGAGTTTTATAAGATCTATCATCTTGAAGTGATTGTTATCCCAACTAATAAACCCATCAGACGTATTGATAGGGGTGACCTATTGTTCCGAACAGAGAAGGGAAAGTTTGACTATATCGTAAAACTTATCGAAGCACTTCATAAAGAGGGGCAGCCAATTCTTGTTGGTACGGTAAGTGTTGCAAAGAGTGAGTATCTCTCGCACCTTCTCGAAAAGAAGGGAATACCACATGAGGTACTCAATGCAAAACAGGATTCTCGCGAAGCAGAAATTATCGCAAAGGCAGGGCAATATGGATCGGTTACTATCGCTACAAATATGGCGGGGCGTGGTACTGATATCAAGATTGATGATCGAGTTCGTACCCTCCAATGAAAGGTTTCTCTGGATGGTGCTGCAGGAAAACAAGAATACGCGCTTGGTGGACTATTTGTTCTCGGTACTGAGAAACACGAGACACGACGTATCGATAATCAGTTGCGTGGTCGTTCAGGACGACAGGGTGATCCTGGCCTTTCTCAATTTATGCTCTCACCTCAGGATGACATAATGAGAATTTTTGGAGGCAACAAGCTTTTTGCTATTCTTGCGAGTTTTGAGTCTCATCCAGAAGCGGATCCGCTCATCGAAAGCAAGGCTCTCATGAGAAATATTATTACCATTCAAAAGCAGGTAGAGGGAAGAAACTTTGATATCCGAAAACATATCCTTGAATATGATGATGTGCTCAATCACCACCGTCTTGCTATATACTCAAGAAGAAACCGAATCCTTGAGTGAGAAGATATCCACAAAGAAGTAGTAGAAATGGTTCATGCTGAATCTGCGAGAATTGTTGAATTGGCTCGTTTTGATGAGCTCGAGATTAGTATAGAGACGTATACAAAGCTTACGGAAGGTATTAATGACTTTTCTGAAACAGAGCTTGCTCGACCAGAACAATTTCATGATACCAAATCAGATGTTGATTTGATTCAATCCGCAAGTGTTCTTTTGTCATGAAAGATTGAGTCTCTTCGCGATACTGGTTCTGAATCTGATTTTTCTGAGTTTGAAAGAAGGCTGACTCTTGCCGCGATTGATGAACTCTGGATGCAGCATATTGATCGTATGGCGCATCTTCGAGAAGAGGTTGCATTTGAGTGATACGCCCAGAAGAATCCTCTCGTCGTATATAAGGACCGAGCATACGGTTACTTTATTGAGATGATCAGAAATATAGAGCATCGTGTAGTGAAGTGACTTCTTACGGCAAAACCAAGAGAGTCTATGGATGAGGTTCGTCTTGAGGCAACACTTCTTTCACAATATGCTAATTCTGCTCAAGCATGACGAGATACCTCTCTCGATTCTCCTACGAGACAAAACATTCTTTTACGAACACCCCTTCAAGAACAAGTTGAATCACCAAGCCAGACTCAGATTATGAAAGTTTCTGCTAATTCGTGAGAAAAGGAGAATTTTCCAGTCGTATGAAGAAATGATCCTTGTCCATGCTGAAGCGGAAAGAAGTATAAGCAATGTCACGGTAAGACAACTTCCTAATTTATCTATTCATGCTATTTTCTTCCAAAGATACTCCTCCTTCTCACTTTGAAATTCAAGAACTTGAAGAAACCAATTCAACTTTTCGTGAGTTTATACGTTTTTTCCGGGATCTTATTATTATATTTTTTATTGTTATCCTGATTCGAGTTTTTCTTGTAACACCGTTTCGTATCAATGGGAGCTCTATGGAGCCAAGTTATCACGACAAAGAATATATTCTGGTTGATAAGTATTCATATCTTGATTTTGAGAATACCAATTATGATTCTAATGCATATTTCTGATGATTGTTACCACAACCGATTGCATCAGGAGTTGATTTTCTGTTAAAAAATACGGTTGGATTCTTGTCATTTCATGTTGGAGATCCTATACGATGAGATGTTGTAGTTATTACCCCACATGTGGATAAATCAAGGGAATACTATATAAAACGAGTGATAGGAACGCCGGGTGATACTATTTATTTTTCAGATGGGAAGGTTTCTATCAAGAAATCATGATCAGAGAAGTTTGTGGTTCTCGATGAAAAGTATTTGTCTCTCTGAAATTCTGGTCATACCTATCTTCCAGAATACGTTGAGGGAGATCAGTTCCTTATTCCCGAATGAATGTATTGGGTAATGGGTGATAATAGAAATAATTCTGCTGACTCTCGTTCTTGTTTTCGGAATTGTTCTTGAGAGCCTGTGACAGCGCATTTTCTGAAAAGAAGAGATATAGTATGAAAAGTATTACTCGATTTTTGATACTTTAATATTTTCTCTGACTGAGGACTTCTTCGTTCTTGAAACTTTACTTGGACCTATCCACCACGATTCCTCGATAATCCTCGGACGGCTGTTTATCCAGAGCTTTGAGAGTAACTATTGGCCCAACTTTGTATGTTCTATCTTATTGATAAACCTATTGGTATAAGTAGTTTTGATGTCGTTCGGAGACTAAGAAGAGAACTCTGAACAAAAAAAATTGGCTATCTTGGAACGCTCGACCCTCTTGCTACCGGATGTTTGCTGATTGCTACTGATAATAGTACAAAACTTCTCTCGTTGCTTGAGAGTGCAGAGAAAACATATATTGCAGATATTAGAATCGATGGATGAACCGATAGTCTTGACTTGTGAACCCACGTAACCCCAGTTGATACATCAGAAATGGTATCGTATTCTCGGGAAGAGCTAGAAGATTTTTTATATTCACAAAAGAAGCAGGTTCCACCAAAGTATAGCTCCCTTCATGTAAACGGAGAAAGGGCCTATAATCTGGTCAGAGATGGTGTATTATTTGACTTGCCAGAAAGAGTTATCCACATAAGCAATGTGGAAATTCTGGAATTTTCTCCTCCGTTTTTCCGTATACGTATACGAATATCGAGTTGATGATATATTCGGTCTTTTGCTCCACTTATTGCCACATATTTCTGAATTCAGGGGGCGTGATATCTTTCTGCCCTAAAACGAGAACAGATTCATCTTTCTTCGGTTAGTATCGGGATAGAAAGTGCTTGTTCACTTGAAGATTTTTCTTCTGAAAAATGCCTTCCGTATAAAAGTCTGTTCCCCTCCATCGAACAGTATGAAATAAATACCGCAGAATACCATGATCTTCTACTTGGAAGATCTATTAAGTCCCGTGTGGTTGCAAATAATTGACAGAGATTCTTTCTTACTTATGGAGATATTTTTGCTTCTCTTGTCCATTTTGAGAATGGATCCTTTGTTATCGAGAGAAATAAGGTATAGTATTCACGTAAAATTTACGTTCCTGATTTGATTTTTATTATCTCATGAGTACACTCCGTCTCATGAACAGTATTTTGGCTCGTGTACTTCTTGTTTTTGCTGGGGTTTTTCTTTTTTCTTCATTTTCTGGGGTTTTTGCGGCTCCTTTGGATGATAAGTATAGCTCTGGAACATCCGATACACGTACTAGTTCTTATGTATCTGACCAGGATTCTCAAAAGGATGATTCTCAGAAAGGGGAAGAAACGAAGAAGGTTGATGATTCTCAGAAAGGGGAAGAAACGAAGAAGGTTGATAAACCTGATGCTCTTGATGAATATCAAGAAAAAGAGAAGGTCCAAAGAGAGATTAATTCCTATATTCTAGAGGCTTATAAAATTCAGGGTAATAAAATCCTGAAAGATATTGATATCAGTCTACAAAAGATAAATCTTGATAATGAAACACGCATACAAGCATATGCGAGAATCCAGAAAACGCTTGAAATGCGAAAGAGAAGAGTCCAAAATATGGATTTGAGTGATAATAATAAATCCATTCTTATAAAGTATCTCGATTATCTCATTTCTATCCTGAAGCGCAGACAGGCTGAATTGAAAGACTAAAAACTTCCTTTGCAAAAGAGGAAGTTTTTTTTATACTTTTCTTTAATATATCACTTTTTCTGTTTCATATGTCTCAAGAACTTGCACTTTGGGTAAAAAAAATCCTTGTTCTCGTGGGTATTCTTGGAATTCTTTTTCTTGTCTATAATGCCGCTTCTATTTTGCTGATTCTGGTTATTTCTGGATTTATTACAATCCTCCTGAATCCTCTGGTGGAGAAAGGTGAAACTTTTCATGTTCCAGCATGGATTACAGTTATCGGTGTATATGTTATTATATTTTTACTTGGGAGTGTTGTTATTGGGAATCTTGTTCCTATAGTTATTAACTATATCTCATTTATTATTAACACGGTAATTGATTGGGTAAATAATGCTCAGAATATTTATGTGACGGGATGAATTAGGGGATTTAATCTTAATCCCTACATTGAACGCTTGGTATTATTTCTTTTTGGCGAAGAAAATATCACTCATACTTTTGATATCATTAAGCAAAATGCAGGAAGTATTCAGGCTTTTTTCACCAATCAAATCTCTATTTTTACTACTTGAAGCATTTCCGTTGTGAGTACGGTTGGGGGATTTATAACTGATTGGGCTCTGATTGGAGTTATGGTGTTTCTTATGGTATTGGAACGTCGAGATATCGGAAGATTCTTTCTTCAGATATCTCCAGATATGAGTGATTATCTGAGGAATCATTATAAAAAGATTCAGCATGTTGGTACTGCTTGGATTAAAGCAATGATCGTACTCTGTTTCAGTATATTCTTTCTCACTTATATAGGATTGATGGTTGCTCAATTTATCTTCGGATTTCATGTTGAACAAACCTTTGTTCTCGCAGTTATTAGCGGAATTATGGAATTTATTCCATATGCATGACCAATTCTCTCCCTAGTACTCGGAGTAATCATTGGTCTGAGTATTTCATGGGAGGCAACACTGGTTATTATTGTATTGTATATTATTGTTCAGCAGATTGAGGGTAATTTCCTCGTTCCATATGTTATGAGCAAATCACTCGACCTTTCTCCGCTCTTTGTGTTTATTGTTATGCTGATTGGAGCGACGCTCTGAGGCGTTCTTGGTATTATCTTAGCAGTTCCTATTGCAGGTTTTTGTAAGGTGGTCTACGATGAGTATAGGAAGAAAAGAACCGAATCAGCAGCAGATCAGGTTCCTGTAAAAAGAATTCCTAGAAAAAAATCCTCCCTGAAGGAGGAATAGTAGTATTATATAATTACCTGAGCGTCAATTTCCATCAAGATTCGTTCTATGGATTTTTTGTCATTCCATGGAATTGATCAGGAGTTTGTAACTTGAACGGTTTCTGCTCATTTTCCTGCCACAAGAAGAACATCTCATTTCTGGAGCATAATGAGAGCGGTTCTTATGGCATCCTCGCGTGATGGAATAATCCAGAAGTTTTCTCCTTCTTTTCGAGGTATACCAGCAGTCACATCGCGGATGATAGAAAGTGAATCTTCCGTATACGTATCATCATCAGTGAGGATGATGATATCAGAGAGGATATCTACAATTCGACCCATTTTTGGTCTTTTTGTCTTGTCGCGATCTCCTGTGGCTCAGAAAACAGTAATTACTCGTTTTGTTCCCTCAATTTTTTTGAGTGTTTTTAGAACATTCTCAAGAGAGTTTTCTGTATGAGCATAGTCAACAAATATCTTGGCTCATCGGGTATTAGGAATCTCTTCGAGTCTTCATGGAACCGCCGAGAAATCTTCAATAATTTTCTGAATAGTAGAGATATTAACTTTTTGTGACATGAGTGCAGCAGTTGCACAGAGAATGTTTGAGATGTTAAATTCTCATTGAAGCTTTGTTTTTAGGTGGAACACATTCGATGGAATGCGAACATCAAATTCCATAAGTTTTCCTCCATGTGTGATGTTTTCTCATCGTATCTGTGCGTTTGGTCAGAATCATACAGTGTATAATGTATCAACGACAATATCCTTTGAAAGAAAGTGAGAGGCATAATCACTATCAATATTAACAATTCATACTTTTCTTACATCTTTTCTTACACCGTATTTATAAAGATTCTGGAAAAGTTGAAGCTTTGTTTGGACGTAATTCTCCATGGTATGATGGAGATCAAGGTGATCTTGAGATATATTTGTCATGATGGCTACGTCATATCGGAGTCCAAATACTCGATGATAATAGAGAGCATGACTCGATGTCTCAACGACCGCATAGTTGCAACCAGCCTTTTCTGCTTCTCTGAGGAATTTCCATAGAACAAATGGTCCTGGTGAGGTCATTTTGAGATTATTCTCAGATACCTTTCCATCGATCATCATATTTACGGTCGAGAACATGGCTACCTTATGACCACTTTGTTGAAGTCCTGTGGCAATAATGTTCGTAGTAGTTGTTTTTCCTTTTGTCCCAGTTACCCCTATAACAATCATATTCTTCGTTGGATTCCCTGATGTCCAGAATGCAAGCATGCCCCGGATATAGTGGTAAGAAACTCTAATAGGCGAGTCAAGGGGAATAATTTTTTTGAGAAGAGAAATCATAATATAAAGAGAATAGTAGCGTATTTTTCTTGAATTTTATAATAAAATTCCTATTATTCAAATAAAATACAAGTTTTTTCTTTACAACGCTTTTTTACTGTTTTTGGCATGACAAAGTTTCAAATCGAACAATGAGATACCAATTCTATCCTTCGCGCAGTTTCTCAACCTGTGCAAGATAATGAAATCCGAAAGTATAAGTCTATTGCGCAGGATATGATAAAATATATCAAGAATCCAGACAATAAATGAGTCGGTCTTGCTGCTCCACAGATTGGCATCAGTAAAAGACTAATTGTTGTATCTCTTATGAACAGCTACGATGATGAGATATATCGGACTATAGCCATGTTCAATCCAGTGATTCTTGAACATAGTTCTGACACGTGTACGGATACAGAATGATGCCTCTCGGTACCAGGGGAAACTGGCGATGTGAAGCGTTGGAGAACAGTTCGGATTACCTTTATGGATATAGAAGGGAGAAAACAGATTCTCTCGCTAGAAAATCTTGCTGCAAGGATTGTTCAGCATGAAATCGATCATCTCGATGGAGTATTATTTACTGATAAAATCGAGGAAGTTCCAGAGATGCTCTTACAAAAATAAATCACCGAATGGGTGATTTATTGTACTCGTGTGTTTCGTATATTTTGCAGGAGCGTTCTCTTGTCACCAGAATATCTGACATTTTCCAGATATCTGATGACTTTTTCGAGGATGGAAAATTCGTCATTCTTCTCGAATATAAAGGCATTTCCTTCAAACTTCATTGGATTAAATTCGGTCAATGAATATTTTTCTGCCATATTTATGGATACTATCGACACAATCCCATGTTCGAATGTTTTCTCGATTTCTTCATCAGGCTCATCGGTTATATAAGCATCAGAACCAACGATATTGGTAGTTTTTTCTTTCTTCAAGAAGCTAATATTGAGTGAGGCTCCTGCTTTCTGCAAGAAATCAAAAACCGAATCATCTTGTAAATTCACAAAAATTATCGCTCGAGTGTCTCTTGGAAGAGCATATTGATTTATGATGTGCGTTCGGAGCTCGGTATTTTGCTCAGCTTTCTTGGCACGAGGCAGCATAGGAATATTGGTATGAATATGACTCTATCCTATCAGAACAAATCAAAAAAAGCGAGAAACAAAACTTGACAATAGTAATTCTATTTATTAGTAATAAATAAAAACTGGATTTTCTCATATTTTTGGTTATAAACCTCCCATGCATAAATTATTCTGGAAAGAACTTTCCGAGCAATGACCAATAGCTGCACTTGCTCCCATGGACGGCTATACGGATAGTCCGTATCGGCAAGTCGTGAAAAAAATTGCACCGAATACGGTGGTTTTTAGTGAATTTTTCTCGGCAGATGGTCTCGTGCATTCAAAAGAGCTCCAGAAAAAGGCACTTTCTCATAATCCGAGTGAGTATCCTCTTGTGATACAGATATTCTGAAAAGATCCGAACATGTTCCGAGAGGCAGCAAAAATCATCGAATCCTATGGAATAACGGGTATCGATATCAATATGGGTTGCCCTGCCAAGAAGGTGGTAAAAAGTGGACATGGCTCTTCGCTCATGATTAATCGGGAAACCGCCTTCCGAATTGTTGAAGAAATGGCAAATGCGGTAAAAATCCCTATTTCTGTAAAGACTCGACTTGGTTGGGAAGATGATGCTCTCTTGATTGAATTCTGCCAGTGACTCCAGGATGCTGGGGCAAATCTCATCTCGGTTCATGGACGTACGTACAAACAAGCATTCAAGGGTAGTGCTGATTTTGCTGGTATCTATAGACTCAAGCAACATCTTGATATTCCTGTTCTTGCGAATGGAGATATTATTGATTATGATGATGGAATAAAGAAAATTCTTCTTCCAGAAGATTTTCAGTATGAAGCATGAACCATACCGCATGAAACACTAAAAAATCTTGATGGTTTTATGATTGGACGTTCTTCTTTTGGGAATCCATGGTGTTTTCTTCCTGGTTCGTATAGGCCAACTCTGCGTGAGATTCTCAGTGTCATGAGGTTTCATGGAGATCTCCTGTGGCAATGAAAGGAACGCAAGGGCATGATGGAGGCGCGCAAGCACCTAGTTCAATACCTCCATGGATTCCCTGGAGTAAAAGAATACCGAACCGCACTGGTTCATGTTGAGAAGCCAGAGGATATTCATCGAGTTCTGGATACAATCGTCCAAGAACACCCCTCTCTTCTAGATATACCGATGAGTTCATTGAACCAGAGCATATTTGATTTACCGTGTGAGTGTTAGAATAAAAAATCTCCTCCCAGAATTGAGAGGAGATTTTACTGGTATTCTGGAGCTCTGACTATCGTGGAACTCGGGCAGATGCACAAGGAGATTATCAATATTCTCAAGCTCTCTCTCATATTAGAACCTCTTCTATTTCAGTCATAGATGGTTAGGAGATAATCACGAAAGCTTCTGATACTCAAGAGCTGAGCAGGATATGGAAGATTGTAAGACTCGAGAAAATCCAAGAAGTTCAAGCAGTCAAAGAAGAAAACCTATGGATACTGACTCCCGAAGAGCTCACAGAATAGGAAAAATCAGCACATAACTCATATAACCTCTCTTATGTGATAGAGTGTTTTATCTGCCTCAAATTCTTGAAAACAAAATGATATTGACACATACTATTTTTAGTATATAATGTTCTTATATTTTTTATACGTAATACTTGCCCTTATGAGAAAATGACTCGCAACGCTTTCCGTAGTAATTGGGCTGACAGGATGTCATAATGCCCCTGATGCACAAGCTGTTAACACTCAAGCTTCTGCTGACTCAGCCAGAGTAAGGAGTGTTGAAGATGCAGCTACAACCAGAGTAAATAATGTCTGCAACTATAATCCATCAGAATCTGCAATTATTGCAAACAGAGAACAAAAAGAATTTTGGATAAAAACTCATCCGGAATTACATGCAGCCCTTTCAAGATTTAAATATGTCCCATATAGGAAAAAACCTGACTCAAATGGTACAAAATATGATATATGATGAAAGAAAGATGTGCAGATACTTAGAACAGTCTCATGAACTAAATGATCTGCAAGAGTATATTATGACGTGACTATTAAACTTCCAAATCCAGTAACTGTTCAAGGGCGTCAGTATAATGAGGTGTATCTTAGTGTCACACCTGACGCATCATTAGGTTTAACAAAATTTCAAAATTCCTGAGATACTTTTCCAAAGATGAGATTTTTACATACTGGTAATAAGGATAGTCCTGATGTTTTATGTCTTACATCTAGATACTATGATGATGTTGACGGAATCAGCCTAAAAGACAGGGTGTCAGTATGAATACCAGTACAATTTAGTCAAACTGATTTTAATAATCTCGTCAAGATTGCCTTAGGGAAAATTAAGAAGTAATGATAAACCCTATAATAAACCCGAAAAACAAAAGTGATTTTTCGGGTTTTTTATATACATATTCTCGCTTAGACAAAACATTTACGAATCAAAATCAGACCACTTGAGGGCAGTATCAGGTGATTTTCGCCTTATCTTGCTCTATTGGTCAGATTATAACTAACAAAAAAGAGCTTAAGTTAAAGCTCTTTCCAGGTCTGGAAGACCTATTAAAACCAAAGAATTGAAACTGGAGC